>CALVCF010000049.1 GCA_944325935.1 uncultured Erysipelotrichaceae bacterium
AATATCTGTAACTCAACTGAGTATGTTGGCGATAGCAATATCAGACATGCTGCGTAGGAGACTATACGTCCTGTCCTACGATGGGTAATGGCATACCCATACCTTGCACTGCGACCTAATAGAAATAGACTGGTCAGCCACTAGTGGTGGCAGGTAGCAAGAATCCCCCGTCTTCAGACATGGGGAGTGTCAAAGAACAAGAATGTAGAATTGTTTCCTTTTAAAATTTATTTAGCTAAATTCTCTTTGGCGATCGCCAGCATGAGCTTGATCCGATTTTCTTGGTTGACGCTAGTGGCACTGGGGTCATAGTCAATGGCAACGATATTGGAATTAGGTTCGATTTCGCGGATCTTACGAACCATGCCCTTGCCGACGATGTGATTAGGCAGACAGCCAAAGGGCTGAGTGCAGATGACATTGGGATAGCCTGAATCGATCAATTCCATGATTTCCCCGGTCAAAAGCCAACCCTCGCCCATCTTGGTACCAAGACCGATCACTCGTTCAGCTTTTTTGATTGTGTCCCTGAAGGAGCCAAAGACTTCAAAATCAGTATATTTTTTAAGAGTATCGCGCATTTGGTCTTCTTTGGAAAGCAGATAGTCAAAGACCAGCTGGTAGATCCGACCCTTTGTTTTATGCCCACCATAGAGCTTAGAATCGATAACTGAATTGTAGACGCTATATAGCATGAAACCCATGATGCCGGGGACATTTACTTCGCATCCTTCACGATACAAGAAATCTTCGAGATTGTTGTTGCCTAGGGCGGAGTATTTGATATAGATCTCTCCCACCACCCCAACTTTGACCTTAGGGGTCTTTTCGCGTTTGATCTTCATAAAATCCAAGGCGATCTTTTTAAGATTGTTTTTAAGATAACGGCCCTGATAGCCCTTGTTTTGTTTAAACTCATCCGATAGGCGTGTGACCCATTCTTCTCTTAAAGCCTTAGCTTCGCCTTTATTAACTTCGTAAGCTTTGGTCTGATTTTCAAGATTCATCAAAAAGTCACCATAGACTAAAGCACTCAGCATCTTGCGAAACATTGACAAAGAGATCTTGAAACCAGGTTGTGAATCAAGGCCCGAGAAGTTTAAAGAGATGACGGGCACATAGGCATAATTTGCTTTTTTAAGAGCTTTCCTTAAGAGATAGATATAGTTTGAGGCCCTACAGCCACCACCTGTCTGTGTGATGATGAGAGCAGTTTTATGGGGATCGTATTTCCCACTATTTAAGGCATCGATCATCTGCCCAATGACTAAAAGAGCAGGATAGCAGGTATCGTTATGGACATACTTCAGACCTTCATCGACCACTTGTCTAGAACTGTTCTCTAAAAGGGCGACCTTATAACGGGAATTGATAAGGACATTCTTTAAAAGGCTAAAGTGGATCGGACACATATTGGGAATGAGAATGGTATATTCTTTCGCCATTTCTTCTGTAAAGATGACTTCTTCCATTTTTTATTTCTCCTTTTCTAAGGCCGCAAACAAGGATCGCAAGCGGATCTTCACCGCGCCAAGATTGGTGATCTCATCGATCTTGAGCTGCGTATAGATCTTATTGTGGCCTTCTAAGATCTCTCTTACTTCATCGCTGGTGATCGCATCGACCCCACAGCCAAAGGAAACAAGCTGGATGAGGTTCATATCTTTCTGACCACAGATATAATGGGCAGCACCATATAGTCTTGAATGATAAGTCCATTGATTTAAGACTCTGAGCTTATCGCGATTATACTCGGCCCTGATCGCATCTTCAGAAATGACATAGACCCCATAAGAGGCAATAAGCTTATCGATTCCATGATTGATGATCGGATCGATATGATAAGGACGTCCAGCCAGGACGATGATATCTGAATTGGTCCGATGGGCCTCTTCCATTATTTTCTGACCCATTTCCCAGATGAGCTGGCGATGATGATCATAGGCCTCATACGCCTTATTCGATGCTTCTTTGATCTCATGCTTTGTAATATCTTTGAAATATCTTCTTAAAATATCATAGATCTTAGCTTCAAAAAGTTTAGGCTCCGAAGTCAAGATGTGATCATAGATGAAAGTGCTGTTGCTTTCTTTGATCCGCTTCATATTGGCTTCGATCACTTCTGGATAATAAGCTACTACAGGACAGTTATAATGATTCTTGGTCTTATCTTCTTTCATGTTGTAGGTCATGCAGGGATAAAAGATCGTCTTGATATTAAGATCTAAGAGTTTATTGATAGCTGCATGGACCAGCTTGGCTGGGAAGCAGACCGTATCGGAAGGGATGGAGTTTTGCGATTTATGATAAAGATCCAGGCTCGAGCGCCCTGAGGTGATAACTTCAAAACCCAATTCGGTGAAAAAGGCATGCCAGAAGGGCAACATCTCGTACATATTTAAAACCATCGGCAGACCGATCGTACCTCTTTTTCCCTTTTGAGGCTTATAAGATTCTAAAAGTTCGCGCTTATAATTATAGATATTCAGCGTTTCTTTTTTTGCTTGATGCGAGATCGGACGATCACAGCGATTGCCTGAGATATAACGCTTATTAGCGCCAAAATTATTGACAGTCAGCTGGCAATGATTGTTGCATAGCCCGCAATTAACGATCTTTGTCTCATTTTTAAAAGCAAGGAGTTCATTAAGCGTGATCAGTGATGTATTTCCCTTAGCATGTTTTAAGGCATAAAGCGCACAACCATAGGCTCCCATAAGTCCAGCGATATTAGGGCGGATGACGTTGATACCAAGTTCCTTTTCAAAAGCTCGCAAGACAGCATCATTATAGAAGGTGCCACCCTGTGCTACGATATGTGTGCCCAGTTCTTCAAGATTGGTCGTGCGGATGACCTTATACAAGGCATTTTTGATGACCGAGATCGATAGACCGGCAGAGATATCTTCAATTTCCGCGCCATCTTTTTGGGCTTGTTTGACGCTGGAGTTCATAAAGACGGTGCAACGCGAGCCAAGGTCAACAGGGTGTTTGGCAAATAGACCAAGTTTAGCAAAGTCGGCAATATCATAGCCCAGGGCGCTGGCAAAGGTCTGTAAGAAAGAGCCGCAGCCAGAAGAGCAGGCTTCATTGAGGAAGAGGTTGTCAAGATTGCCGTTTTTGATCTTAAAACATTTGATGTCCTGACCGCCGATGTCGATGATGAACTCGACTTGCGGCATAAACTTTAAAGCGGCGATCAAATGGGCGCTGGTCTCCACGATCCCGTAGTCTAGACCGAAGGCGTTTTTGATGAGGTCTTCTCCATAGCCGGTCGTACATGCGCCGATGATATGCATTTTAGGATTGTCTTGATAGAGTTTGATCAGATCCTCTTTGACAAGTTCCAGGGTATTGCCCTTGTTGCTGCAATAGCTTTCATAGACGATCTCTTCATCTTTGTTTATTAAAAGGATCTTTAAGGTCGTTGACCCAGCATCGATCCCTAAGGCGACATCGCCAACGATCTCTTGGCCGGTATTGACCTTGACCTTTTCGGCATCATGCCTTTTCTTGAATTCGTCATATTCTGCTTCATCTTTAAAAAGCGGTTCGATGAATTCGTAGTTGAGATGTGATTTATGGTGTTTGATCTTTTCGATCACTTCATCGATCTGCACTTCATCTTTTGCCTCAAGAGCCGTTCCCATAGCGACATAATATAATGAATTATCAGGGCAGATCCCTTGAACGTGCAGGGTCTCATCAAAGGTCTTGCGAAGCTCTGAAGAAAAGCTCAAAGGTCCGCCTAAATAGACGACCTTCCCGCTTATCTCTCTTCCTTGGGCTAAACCGCCGATCGTTTGATTACAGACCGAATGATAGATCGAGGCAGCCAGATCTTCTTTTTTGGCGCCTTGATTGATAAGGGGCTGGATATCGCTTTTCGCAAAGACGCCACAGCGCGAGGCAATCGGATAAGTTTTAGTGTGTCTTTTGGCATAATCATTTAACTCATCGACCTCAAGATTTAAAAGCTGGGCCATCTGATCGATAAAGGCGCCGGTACCGCCGGCACAGGTCCCATTCATCCGGACTTCGATCCCGTTTGTTAAGAAGAGGATCTTGGCATCTTCGCCACCCAATTCAATAATACAATCGGGTTTATCTAAAAAATGATTAGCGGCGATCCTGGTCGCATAGACTTCTTGGACAAATTCAAGACCCAACTGTTCAGCTGTACCCATACCCGCTGAGCCAGAGATGGCCAGATCTAAGGTGTTGATCTGATATTCATTTTTTATCTTATTTAAAATAGCGATGATCTTTTCATTGACTTGGCAATTATGTCGTTCATAGTTTTTGAATAAGATCTCGTTATTATCGTCAAACAGCACACATTTAACAGTAGTTGAACCAACATCTATTCCTAAACGCATGTACACTCCTTTCGTTAGACCATTTCTAACAATATAATTTTAATCATTAAATTAAAATTGTCACGCGTTTCATTATTTCAGATAAAAGATAAGCGGCGGGTTTTTACACCCAAGCCGTTAAGTCATGACAGATAATATTTTGCGTCAGTATAGTTTAAGTTTTAACTGACTTTGAAATCTTGCCCGTCTTGATTGACATAGACGCTAAGGCTTCCACCATCAACCTTAAAAAGCCCTTCGCCATTTTCATCGATCACGACTTTATCACCGACATGACCAAAGACATCGACAAAGGTCTTTTGCGCCTTGTCTTTGCCCACATACATCTTTTTCATGCCGCCGGGTCCATCACTCATGATGATTGCCAGACCCTCACTTTCACTTTCTCCTTCAAAGGTCCAGCCAATGATATCGAAGTGGTCGAAATAGTCATGGTTTGTGCCCTTCATCTGCTGTTGCCTCAGTTTTAGCAAAAGATCGATAACACCTTTAAAACTAGGACTATATTTTGTTCCATAATAATCGCCGTAAAAGACACAAGGATAACCCTCATTCCTTAAAAGGATCAAGGCATAAGCTAAAGGTTTAAACCAATCAGTGATGAAACTTTGGAGGGCTTGCCCATTTTGGGTGTCGTGGTTTTCGACAAAAGTGACAGCATTTTGACTGGCGCACTTCATCAAAGTGTTCTCTAAGATCGCACCCATGTCAAAATGTCCTGCATCATTACAAGCTTTAAAGAAATTCATATGCAAAGGTACATCAAAAAGGGAAAAGCTATATTCGATATCTTTTAGATAGTCTAATAGTTCCTTAAGATCGCTTGACCAGTATTCACCGACTGTAAACAGCTCTTTTTTGCTGTAGGAGCGCATATCTTTTAGCCAAGGTGCAAAGAAATGGCTGTCGATATGTTTAAGCGCATCAAGGCGAAAGCCGTCGACATCACACATATCTAGATACCAATGTCCAAAGCTGTAAAGCTCCTTTATGACTTTAGGATTAGAGAAGTCCAGATCAGCTCCCATAAGATAATCGTAATTGCCGTTTTCATCATCGACGTCCTGATCCCAAGTTTTGCCAGCAATCTGATAAATGGCCGTCTTCTTTTTTCGATCGTCATAATCGATACCATCAAAACAGCTCTTATCCCAGATAAAGGAGGAGTATTTGTGCTGACGAGCAGGGAAGGTGAACTTAGTCCAAGCTTCGATCACTTCTTTGGCAGAAGTTATCTCGGTACGGTTAAAACGATTATTCTCAACTACCTCAACCAGCTCTTTTTCATCGGCGCCCATCTTATGGTTAAAGACCATGTCGGCATAAACAGCGATCCCTGCCTTTTGCAAGGCTTTGATCGCTTTAAGATATTCGTTCTTGGTGCCGTATTTTGTGGGAATACTGCCCTTTTGATCAAATTCGCCCAGATCATAAAGATCATAGACTCCATAGCCGACATCATGCAGCCCGGCTTGGCCCTTATAGGCCGGGGGCAGCCATAGGGCGGTAAATCCTGTTTTAGATAGTTCTTTGGCCTTTTGTGTTACTTTCTTCCAAAGTGTGGCATCATCTTCTAGATACCACTCGAAGTATTGCATCATTACGCCCTTTTTCATGTCCCCATTATAGCAAAAAGAAAAACCACCCAAAGTGGTCAAATCAAATGGCGCGCTCAACAGGACTCGAACCTGCAACCTTCAGAATCGGAATCTGATGCTCTATCCAAATTGCGCTATGAGCGCGGCTCTAGGATAGTATAGCACATTATACGTTGATTTTTGAAAATAACCTCACTATAATTATTTGCGTTCGAAAAGGAGGACAGTATGGAAAAGGGACTTATGACAAGTGGCAATATTACTAAACAACTCGTCTATTTTGTCATACCTTTGGTTTTGGGCAATGTCCTTCAACAACTATATAATGCGGCCGATTCAGCGATCGTTGGTCAATTTGTCTCTGGCGACGCTTTGGCAGCCGTCTCTTCCAGTGGCCCACTTATCAATTTGTTGATCAGCTTCTTTATGGGTGTATCGGTCGGCGCAGGGGTCGTCGTCGCACGTCACTTTGGTGCTAAGCGCTATGATCAGATGCAGCAGGCTATTTATTCTTCTTATGTCTTTACGCTGTTTGGCGGGGTGATCATGACTTTTGTCGGCGTTTTACTGTCGCCAAGTTTATTAGATTTGATGGGTGTACCAGATGAGGTCATGAAAGAATCGATCACCTATCTAGAGATCTATTTTTATGGGGTGCTGGGTGTCATGATCTACAACATGGGCTCGGGTATCCTGAGAGCCTTGGGCGATTCTAAGACTCCGCTTTATTTTTTGATGATCGCCGCCTTAACAAATGTCGTCTTAGATCTTGTCTTTGTTGTGGTATTTAAAATGGGAATTGCCGGAGCAGCGTGGGCCACACTTATCTCGCAGTGCTTAAGTGCGATCTTGGTCTTGATTTTGATGTTTAAAGGCAATGATGTCTATAAACTCAAGTTAAAAGAGTTTAAGTTATATCCAAGTACTTTCAAAGAAATCATTCGCTTTGGTTTGCCAAGCGGGATCCAAAATGCCTTTGTTTCTTTTTCTAATCTTGTCGTCCAAAGCAATATCAATGCCTTTGGCTCGATCGCCATGGCTGGGGCGGGGGCTTATACTAAGATCGATGGTTTTGCGATCTTGCCCGTGCAGTCTTTTTCTTTAGCTATTACGACCTATGTAGGCCAAAATATCGGTGCTGAAAAATACGGACGGATCCGAGAGGGTTTTAAAAGAGCGCTTGTCATGAGCATGGGCGTATCTTTAATTATTTCCTTGATCTTAACTTTTGGCTCACCTTTAATTCTAAGAGTCTTTTCAAACGATCCCGAAGTCATCTCTTACGGCGTAAAGATGTCTCATATGGTAGCCCCGGCTTATGCGATCTTGGCTATTTCGCACATTGCGATCGGCTATCTAAGAGCGATGAACCAATCAACGTTAGCAATGGTTGTGACCTTTGCGTGCTGGTGTGGTATCAGAATGGCCTGGATCTTAGTGTTAACACCAGTATTCAATCAAATTGAAATCGTCTTCCTAGGCTGGCCGATCTCTTGGATCATTTCATCTGTTATTTTCGCCATTCTTGTTTACCACGACTTCAAACGCCTACCTTTGCACGATCTAAAATGATTTACATTGCCAAGGTCAAAATGTATAATTATTAGGCAATGTTAAGTTATATGAACTTAACCTAGATTTCGATGTCCCCCTAGTTAAATGGATATAACGAGCCCCTCCTAAGGGCTAATTGAGGGTTCGATTCCCCCGGGGGACGCCAAAGTCAACTACCGAGAAATGCCGATGAATAAAGGCATATTCTCGGTTTTTTTATTTTGATGTCATTTTTTATCAATAATCATGCATTTTGAGAATTTTGGGTGTCAAGCCCTATTTTTCTTACAGGGTAACTAATACCTTGGGAAGTGATAGTTAGGGTGTAAGCGGGTGGCAAGAATTTTGGCGTTTTGCCACCCAAAAAAGCCTTTTTGCCACCCAAATTAAAAAATTGAATTCGATTTTGCCACCCAGCTTTGTGTAAGGTATGAATTATTAGAAGCTTTATTCTTTTTATTAAGTTTATAAAAAGGGGCTGTGTAAAAACTCTGATCAATGATCATGAGCTTACATAGCTCTTTTTTTATAAAAATAAGGCTCAGGGAGTCGAACCCGGAGCCTTTTGGTACAATATCTTTGTTAAGGAGATATTTA
>CALVCF010000050.1 GCA_944325935.1 uncultured Erysipelotrichaceae bacterium
ATCAAAACCTAGCTAATCTAACTAGCACTAATGATGACATCATGTCCTACTATCAAAACTATCTCGGTTTTGATTCCTATATGCTTATTCTAATTCTATTCGCTATTTACTTAGTCTTTATCTTTATCAGTCATTTCGTAGCTTTAAAGCTAGATAGGAGGTAGTCATGGCGATCCTAGAAGTTAAAAATGTCAGCTATTATTATCAAGATGGTGATCAGAAAAGGATGATCTTAGAAGATGTCAATGTCGAATTTGAGCGAGGACATTTTTATACGATCATTGGAGAGAGCGGCAGTGGTAAGACGACCTTCTTATCACTTTTAGGGGCCTTAGATAAGCCTAAAAGTGGCGAGATCTTATTTAATGGCGAAGATATCTATAAGGATATTGAGAAGTATCGTCAAAAAGACGTCGGTTTTGTCTTTCAAAGCTATAATCTCATTCCCTATATGACGGCTTTTGAAAATATCAAGTTGGCCTTAGATATCGCTCATAATAAAAAAGATATCAATGTAAAGGGGATCTTAGAGGTCGTAGGTATTGATAAAGATAAGGCTAATCGCGTCATCACCAAACTTTCCGGTGGGGAACAACAGCGTGTAGCGATCGCTCGGGCCATTGCGAAAAATCCGACGGTTCTTTTGGCTGATGAGCCTACGGGTAACCTTGATATCGATACCAGTGACTTTATCGTCAAGATCTTTAATATGCTAAGTCATAAATTAAATCTATGTGTCATCATGGTCACGCATAACTTAGAGATTGCCAAGCGTTCAGATATCATCTATCGCGTAGATCAAAGAAAGCGCAACTTGGTGTTAAGTCATGTTTGATCAGCATTATGCCCTTTTATATTTAAAGCGCAATCCCTTTAAGGCCATCATCTCCTTTTTGATCTTTTTTGTCGTGGCCAATATCATCATTGTGATCACCTATCTCAATCTCAGTACCAACAAGCTCACCGCTTCTTTATACGACAACATCGAATATAGCATTTCTTTTGAAGGTAATATCTTTGATACAGCTGCTTATTCCTTTGATCATGACATCAACAAGAATATCAAAGAGATCCAAGCTAGCGACGAGGAGCTTTTAGCTAGCGGCTTAGTGGAAAAGATCGATTATCACTTTGGGGTCGATGGCTATATCAAGAATTTCTTTTTGATGGATGAGGCTTATCCTGATATCACATATTATGAAAGAGCTTTAGTCTATGGAAGCTTTGATGATGTTGACCTCAAGTTAGTAGAAGGTAATCTTTCTGATCTAGAAAATGGGGCGATCATCCCTGAGGGCGCTTTTTACTTAGAAGGTGATGAAAGGGTCCCTTATAAGCTTGGCGACACTCTTAACTTTGAAGCGCCGGTGCTTGTTAATAGTTATTTTGAAGATGAGATAAGAGAGACGACCAATTTTCCTTTAAAGGTCGTTGGTATCTATGATCCTTTGGAAAATGAAAGTGATGATGACTATCGCTTTAGCGAAAGAATCTATGTCGCCAATGAAAAAGCCTTAGAATACTACGACTTGCTATATCAGAACTACCAAAAAGCTAAAGATCAGGCTTTGGCCAGTGATCTTGAGAGTTTTGAGAGCGATGCTAAGACCTTAAATGCGAAATTCTATTATTATCATATCGATGCCAAAGACTACGATAGTCTTGTCGAGCTTATCGACAAGACTAATAGCCTTGCTATAAGGCTTTCATATAAAGTAGGCGATATTATCCGTAATGAATATAGCGTCATCTCTTCGTTAGATGAAGCCAATAAGGTCAAAAATACCATCGATTCGATGCAACTTTCGATCAATCTGACCCTGGTCCTATTAGTGGTCTTGATCTTAGCAGGGATGTCGTTTATCTTACAACTCTTTTTAAAAGACCGCCTTTTAGAAATGGGTGTCAATATGTCTTTGGGGCGTTATAAAAGAAGCCTTTTCAGCCAGTATCTTTTAGAAAATACCCTTGTCTTGGGCATAGCCTTTATCTTAGCTCAATTTAGTGCTTACTATCTAAGTGCTTTCTTTATCGACATCTTAAGGAATGCTTCTAATGCTAAACAATTAGAGATCTTAGAATCATCCATGAATACAGATGTGGCTATACTAGATAAGGTCAATGCCCTATTATCGGCATATGAGATCGATTTCAGCTTGGCGATGTTTGGCTTGTCCTTCGTCTTGGTATTTGTGATCACTCTTTTGACGACCTCGCTCAACTTTTTAAGAGTCAGACGTTTCGACCTTGTCGATATCCTTAAAAAGACTGGGTAAGGACGATCTTACCTTGTGAGTTTTAAAAGTGATCGAGTGCTAGCTTCATCTGTGATGAGTGCTTTGTTATAGCTATGTCTTATCAAAGAGGGGATCTTTGTGTTTGAGTAAGTGTCAACACACTTATCTTTTAACGAAGATATTTACCAATAATAGTTCCAAGCATAAATCGAAACTAAACTAGTCTAATTTTTTGCCACAATGGCCACAATGCTCGATAGGACCTGTAAATTGAAGCAACTTGCCACAGTATGGACAGCGCCAAAATATAAGCATAAAACCGATATCGATCACTAACAAAATTACTGCAATCGATATAGTAAGGCCAAAATGATCATCACCTAAAGCGCTTGCCACAAAACAAAAGGCAATAATAATCATAGTAATAACGAGATTTATTAGACGAACGGTGCTAAGTGGTAATTTCTTTTTCATAGTTGATCTCCATGTTCTATTTATAGCACTTTTTAAAGATTTCTAAAAATAATTCTATATTTAGCATTTTTTAATAAATGATATGTTGAATGTTTAAAGAGCTAATAGAGTTTTTATTACTTAGATGCTTATTGATGAGTGAGATCATAATATCGAAGACAGTAAAAAAAGCCCATATTCATGGACCTTTAGATATTTTCACATTACTTTTGTGAATGTGATCTATTAGATGGTGCACCAGACAAGATTTGAACTTGCACGGTTGCCCACACGCCCCTCAAGCGTGCGCGTCTACCTGTTCCGCCACTGGTGCATACGAATTAATTATAAATTCTTGAATGATTTTGTCAATGTGATTATAATAGCTGGGTATGGAATTTCGGAAAATTATTAACGTAGCAGTCATTGCTCATGTCGATGCAGGAAAATCAACTTTAGTCGATGCCTTTTTAAATCAGTCACACGTTTTTGGCGAACACGAGGAAGTCGTGGAATGTGTCATGGATTCCAATGACCTCGAAAGAGAAAGAGGCATTACGATCTACTCTAAAAATTGCAGCGTCAATTATAAGGACTATAAGATCAATATCGTTGACACGCCCGGACACGCAGATTTTTCTTCTGAAGTCGAACGCATTATCAGGACGGTCGATACCGTTATTCTTTTAGTCGATTCCAGTGAAGGCCCGATGCCTCAGACGCGCTTTGTCTTACAAAAATCGCTGGAACAAAACCTCAAACCCATTCTGTTGATCAATAAGATCGATAAGAAGGATGCTCGTGTCAATGAAGTCATCGATGAGGTCTATGATCTTTTCTTGGATCTGGGCGCTAATGACGAACAACTTGATTTCCCCATTCTTTATGGCATTGCAAAAGAGGGAATCGTGCGTTATGAGCTGAGTGATACCAATAAAGATATCGTTCCCTTGTTTGAGACTTTGATCAAACACACTGCCTACTATCCCGATCTTACAAAGGAAGATCTCAAGATGCAGGTCAGTGCCTTGGCTTATGATGATTATATCGGCCGTATTGGGATCGGCCGTGTTTATGCAGGTACTTTAAAGGCGAATGAGATGATCACGATCGCTAATGAAAACGGTAAGATCGCCAGTGCCAAGATCGCTAATTTATATAATTATCAAGGGCTTAAACGGGTAGCGATCCTTGAGGCTCAGGCCGGAGATATCGTCTTGATCTCCGGTATCAGCAACATCGAGATCGGCGATACGATCTGTGAGCTTGGTAAAGCAGACCCGATGAAGGCCATCGCGATCGAAGAACCCACGCTCTCCATGAATTTTATGGTCAATACTTCGCCGTTTCAAGGAAGAAGCGGTAAATATGTCACTTCGCGCAACATCAAAGAGCGCTTAGAAAAGGAACTCGAGGTCAATGTGGGCTTAAGAGTTGAAGCGACGGAATCCACTGATACTTTTAAGGTCTCGGGTCGTGGTGAGTTACATCTTTCGATCCTTTTGGAAAACATGCGCCGTGAAGGTTATGAACTGGCGGTCTCAAAACCAGAGGTCATATTTAAAAAAGACGGCAATAAGATCCTGGAACCGATCGAAGAAGTCATCTGTTCGGTTCCCAATGACTATAGCGGGACTGTTATTAATAAGCTCAATCTTCGAAAGGGCGAGATGATCAATATTGAGGATGAGGGTTCTTATACCAAGATCATTTATCATGTTCCAACTCGTGGTTTGATCGGTTTTAGAAGCGAGTTTATCAACGACACCAAGGGTGAAGGAGTTTTGGTCCGCAAGTTCATCGACTATGGACCTTATAAAGGCGAAATCGCTTCAAGACAAAACGGCGTCCTTATCTCGACTGAGACTGGCAAGGCCATGACTTATGCCTTATGGAACATCCAAGAAAGAGGGCAGTTGTTTATTGGTCCACAAACTGAAGTATATGAAGGCATGATCATCGGGATGGCTGCAAAGAATATGGACATGGAAGTCAATCCCATCAAAAATAAAAAGATGTCGGCCGTTAGATCAACGGGCAATGATGAAGCGATGAAGCTTGTGCCACCCCGGGTCTTATCCTTAGAGGAAGCCTTGGAATTTATTGCGGATGATGAATTAGTCGAGGTCGTTCCCGACGCTATCCGTCTGCGTAAAAAATATCTCACGAATCTTGATCGCCGCCGTCACATGCGCGAAGTAAACAAGATTGAAGATGCTAGCTAGCAGGGTATATATCCCTGCTTTTTTCTTGAAAAATATGAACGACTTATCTAAAATATCTCTTAGAAAGAAATGAGGTATTTTTTATGCCAAAGAAAGAATTATTACAAGAATTTGCTAGACTGGCCATTATCTTAGGCGTTAATCCTAAAAAAGGGCAACCTTTAGTGATCTCAGCGCCAGTTGAGGCCTATGAATTTGTTGAAGAATGTGTCAAGGTCGCTTATGAAAACGGCTCAGGCCAAGTTAGTGTCAGATGGTCAGATAAGACTTTGACAAGACTTGACTACGAAAACATCGACACAGACATCTTAAAGGCCGTACCAAATTGGGCGATCGAAAGGATGAAGGAACAGGTGGAAAAGGGCTCTTGCATGCTCAATATCAATAGTCCAGATCCTGAACTTTTGGAAGGAATCGATCCTGAAAAGATTAAAGCGGTCCGTTTAGAGAATATGAAGGTCTCAAAACCTTTTCAATATTACACTATGAACAACATCGGCCAATGGTCGATCGTGGCCTATCCCAATGTAAAATGGGCTAAAAAAGTTTTTCCTGATTTAGAAGAGGAAGAGGCGCTAGAGAAACTTTGGGCAGCGATTTTATACACTTCGCGGGTCTTTGAAGGTCAGGATGCCATTAAAGAATGGGAAAGGCACAACAATGAGATGCACCTTCATGCTGCAAAGATGAATGACTATAATTTTAAATCCTTACACTTCAAAAACAAGTACGGCACAGACCTTGAGGTTGGCCTTGTCAAAGACCATATTTGGTGCGGAGGTGATGAAACGACACCGGATGGCCAGGTTTTTAATCCCAATATTCCTACCGAAGAAGTCTTCACAATGCCCGATCGCTTCCATATTAATGGCACGGTCGTTTCTACGAAGCCTCTAAATTACGGCGGTAAGCTCATTTCCAGTTTCAAGTTGACTTTTAAAGACGGTAAGGTTGTTGCATCTGAGGCAAAGGATAATCAAGAGACCCTTGACGCCTTGCTGAATACGGATGAGGGTTCACGCTCCTTGGGTGAAGTGGCTTTGATCTCATATGATTCGCCTATCTCTAAGAGCGGGATCTTATTCTACAACACTCTTTTTGATGAAAATGCATCTTGCCATCTAGCTTTGGGAGCTTGTTATCCTACAACGATCAAAGATGGTGAAAAGATGACGAGCGAAGAACTTTCAGACAGAGGCGGCAACGACTCGATGAATCATGTCGATTTTATGTTTGGCAGCGAAGATATGTCGGTCATTGGCGAGACTTATGATGGTCAAAAGATCGAAGTCTTTAAAGACGGTAACTTCTGTATCTGATTTTTTAGGAAAAGTTAAAGTTTGAGTAATAAATAAGCATAAGGAACTTGTAATCATACTTTATCTCTCTTTTCCTAAATCTCTTCATACAATTTGCAAGTTCTTTCCGGCCCCAAAAGGGCCTTTTTGTGTTAGAATGGTCTAAGTCGTTTTTAGAGGAGGTAAAGTGTGCTAAAAAGATTTATTGCTTATTATAAACCGCATCTAAAACTGTTTAGTCTTGATATGTTGGCGTCCTTTTTTGTGGCGCTAATTGGTCTTATCTATCCAATTGTGACAAGATCGATGCTCAACGATTATATTCCCAATGAAAAACTCGACTTGATCGTTTATGCCGGTCTTATTTTATTTGTGCTTTATTTTATCCGGATGCTATTAAGATACTTTGTGCAATACTATGGCCATATGGTCGGCGTCTATATGCAAGCCGACATGCGTCGCGATATGTTTCGCAAACTAGAACGTTTACCGTTTAAATTCTTTGATGATCATGAAACGGGCAAGATCATGTCACGGATGACTAACGATCTTATGGAAGTGTCAGAATTAGCACATCATGGACCTGAAAACATCTTTATGTCAGGAATGATGGTCATCGGCTCTTTTATATACTTAATGACGATCAATGTCTATTTGACGCTCATCATCTTTGCCTGTGTCCCTCTTTTGGTGATCGTTTCGCTCATTTTGAGAAAAAGGATGCGGATCGCCTTTTTGCAAACGCGGAAATCGATCGCTACGATCAATGCCTCTTTAGAAAGTTCGATTTCAGGGATCAGGGTGACTAAGGCTTTTAACAACGCCTTAAAAGAAGAAGAGAAATTCGAGGTAGGCAACAAGGAGTACGTCGCCTCCCGCTCTAAGGCCTATAAGGCGATGGGTCAATTTTATTCGTCCACGAGCTTTGTTACGGATATCTTTAATGTCATCGTCCTTATTTCCGGTGGTCTATTCTTATTCAATAATCAGATCACCTTTGGCGATTATTCTACTTTTATTGTCTCGGTCTCCCTTTTCATTACACCGGTGACGACACTTATTCAATTTAGTGAACAATATCAAAACGGTGTGACGGGTTTTGAGCGTTTCTTGGAAGTCCTTGACCAGCAAGAAGAAGTCGACAAAGGAAAAGATCATCCAGAACTAAAGGGTGTGATCGATTTCGATCACGTATCCTTTGCCTATGATAAAAAACATCCTGTCTTAGATGATGTCTCCTTTGAATTAAAAGAGGGCAGGACCTTGGCCTTGGTTGGTCCCTCGGGCGGAGGTAAAACTACGATCTGCCATCTTTTGCCGCGCTTTTATAACGCGACTAAGGGCAAGATCACGATCGACAATATCGATATCAATGATATCAGCTTTAAGACTTTGCGGGATAAGATCGGGATCGTCCAACAAGATGTCTTTCTATTTAATGGCACGATCTATGACAATATCATCTATGGGAAGTTAGATGCCACTTATGATGAGGTAGTTGAGGCGGCCAAGGCAGCTAATATCTATGATTTTATCCAAGAATTGCCAGATGGTTTTGACACTCAAATCGGCGAAAGAGGCGTCAAATTATCCGGCGGTCAGAAACAGCGCCTTTCAATTGCTCGCGTCTTTTTAAAAAATCCTCCGATTCTTATTTTGGATGAGGCGACTAGTGCTCTTGATAATACAACTGAATTTATGATCCAAGAAGCCTTAGACCGTCTAGCCTTAAAGCGGACGACCATTGTCGTCGCCCATCGCTTATCGACTATTAAGAATGCCGATGAGATCTTAGTCGTTGAAGATGGCAAGATCAAAGAGCGAGGGACTCACGAAACACTCATGCATCAAAATGCGATTTACGCGCGTTTATACGAAGCTCAATTTAAGAATAAAGATTGAGACGTTTGAAAGATTTCGGCAATAATTATAGTGATGGACTTAAAAGAACTTAAATATACCAAACATCGTTTAGACATCTTGGCAAAATTAGGGCTGGAGTCTGTTGAAGCAGTTCTTAGTTATTATCCCTTTCGCTATGATCAACTAGCTTTGATGGAATATAAAGATTTTAAGGAAGGGGAAAGAGTAGTCTTCCAAGCCAGACTCATTAAAGCGCCAAGCACCTATCGTCGTGGACCAAGATCGATCACGAGGTTTTCTGTTTTGACAAATGACGAACAAGAATTGTTTTTGACGATCTTTAATCGCCCGTGGGCCAAAAATATCAATCCAGAGCACAACCTGATCTTTATAGGGATCTATCAGGGCGAAAGAAGGGTGAGCTTGATCAACTATTATGATAAGGATCCAAATCTGGTCTTGGGCATCATTCCAATCTATCCCTTAAAAAACGGCGTCAGTCAAAACGATATCCGTAAAATCATCGACTTCACGATCAAAAATAAAGGCAGTCTTGATGACAGACTCAGCCGCGATCTTGAAGATAGACATGGCCTTATCAGCTACGACGAGGCTATTAAAGCTATCCATAGGCCACAAAGTATCGACGATCTGAAAAAAGCGTTGGCCCGTCTAAAATATAGCGAATTTTTAAAGTTTTATCTGAACCTTCTCTTGTTAAAAAGTGATAAAGAGACCAAACGTCCCCTGGTCAGATTTGATAGAACTTTGATCGATGATCTTATCTTGAAATTGCCCTATGAGCTCACGAAGGATCAAAAGCAAGCTGTGGAAGAGATTCTTTCCGATCTGTCGTCAGATCATGTCATGTATCGTCTTTTGGAGGGCGATGTGGGCTCGGGCAAGACGATCGTGGCAGCTATCGCCCTTTTGGCAAATTATCTAAGAGGTAAAAGCGGAGCAATCATGGTTCCAACCGAGATCTTAGCGAAACAACACTATAAAAGTTTAAAGGAGGTGTTATAGCCTTGCAAACTAAACGTAGGGCTTTTGACTGGTTATTTAAAAAATCTCCAAGAGACGCTTGATAAGCTTAAAGACGGCAAGCTCGATATCTTGGTGGGAACTCACGCACTTTTTAGCGAAGATGTCGTGTATCAAAATCTGGGTCTTGTCATCGCTGATGAACAACAGCGTTTCGGGGTCTTGCAAAGAAGAAAGCTTTTAGAAAAAGGCCAGGATGTGGATTTTCTTTTAATGTCGGCTACGCCGATACCCCGGACGCTGGCTAGCGCTCTATATGGCGATATGGATATTTCGATCATCAAGACTCTGCCCGCAGGAAGAAAGAGTGTCATCACAAAACTTGTTAAATCCAATGATCTAGCCTTAATTAAAAATGCGCTTTTAGAAGTCTTAAGCTTGAAACAGCAGATCTATATCGTCTGTCCAGCGATCGAAGACAATGATGAGTTCAAGGCTCTTTCAACTGACGCTGTCTTTCAAATGGTCCAAAGCATTTTTAGCAATCAAAGCTGTGCCGTTTTGCACGGACGTCAAAAAAACGAAGAGAAGGAGAGGATCATCAATGATTTTTTAAAGGGGAAGACCGACATCCTGATCTCGACGACAGTGGTAGAAGTGGGAGTCAATGTTCCTAATGCGACGGTAATGGTCGTGATGGATGCCGAGCGTTTCGGTTTATCGCAACTCCATCAGCTTCGCGGACGCATCAAGCGTTCCAGCAAACAGGGCTATTGTTTCTTATTGACAGCTTCTAAAGACGAAAGAGCTCTTAAGCGTTTAGAAGTGCTTGTAAAAAGCGAAGATGGTTTTGAAATAGCCAAGGCCGATCTCGATCTAAGAGGGATGGGCGACATGTTTGGTTTAAGGCAAAGCGGTTTGCCGAACTTTATCTTGGGTAATATCTTTAAGGACCAAAAGATCATGAAGGCCGCCAAGGATGATGCTATGATGATCTTAAAAGAAAGAGATAAGTATGCCTCATTGATCACCCATAATACAAAAGATAGCGACCTATATTTTGTTTAAGGAAGAATATAAGGCTAAAGTGATTTTTAAGCCAGCATTTAAACAGTCAGATTTAGCCTAATGATCGGTCGTAGTGCCTAAATCAAGCGCCACTTGAGTCATAAGAAATAATATTTCATCATCGCGATTTATTTACTTTGTGTATAATAGATGCATATGAGCATTTATGATTTTTTAAAGGAAAATGGCATTAGATATAATTCGCACGATCTCATCGATCAAGCTTTTATCCATTCCTCATATTTCAATGAACATGAAAGCTATAAAGGAGACAATGAACGTTTAGAATTCATGGGTGATGCGGTTTTGGAACTTTGGACCTCGACCAAGCTCTATCATCTTGAACCGAGCTTAGACGAAGGGGAAATGACCAAGCTCAGGGCAGCACTGGTTTGCGAAAATGCCTTAGCGACCTACGTCAGACACTATAAGCTCAATCAGTTCTTACTTTTGGGCAGTGGCGAAGAAAAAAGCGGCGGCCGCGATCGGTCCAGCATTATTGCCGATATGTTTGAAGCGCTATTAGGAGCTATCTATCTTGATACAGATGTGGAAAATGCCTTTAAATTTTTGGATCTTCTGGTAGGACCTTATGTCACAAGGGACGCTTATAAACTCAACGATGATTATAAGACGCATTTACAAGAACTTGTGCAAGCTGATACCAAGCGTTCGATCAGCTATGAGACGCTAAAGACCTCAGGACCTTCCAATAAGCCGACTTTTAAAGTAGCTGTCAAGATCGATGGTTTGGTCTATGGCATTGGAGAGGGCCATTCTAAGAAAGATGCTCAGAAAGCGGCGGCCAAGGCAGCCTTAGAAAAGTTAGTGAAATGAGATTTGCGAAAGAATTATTTTTTGAAAGATATCTGATCGATCAAGATGATATGTCCTATTTTGATGAGCTTGAGCTTTTAGATGTCATCTATCTCAAGATACAAGATAGGATTATTGTCAAAATATCGCTGGAAAAGACTCTCCCTTTTCGTCTTCACCAGCAACTAAAAGACTATATCGCTAAAGCTTTAGATCATGAGGTCGAGCTTTATTATAAGACTAGGGTCTCAGAACTTGCCCTTTGTGAGGCGATCTCATATATCAAGGATTATGCCAATAAACATCAAGGGCTTTTTAAGAGTGTTCTGCCCCATCTAGATCAAGAGGGGATCTGCCTTGAGTATGACGATATCAAACACTATGAAAGCGATAAAGAACACTTTGACGAATTGATCGCTTATTTTAATGATCTGGGCTATCATCAAAAATTTTGTTTCGATTATGCCAAAGATAGAGATATTGTCATTGAGACCCGCGAAATAAAAAACAAGGAAAAAGCGCCAGTCATTAAAGAAGTGAAAACGCCTTATCGGCGCAAGAGCGACCCTAAAAACTATACTAAGGTCAAAATCGACGATCTTAATGAGACGATGGAAAAGATTTGTGTTGAAGGCATTATCTTCAAGGCTGATCGGACTGTGACCAAAAATAATACGACCATCTTAACTCTATATATCAAGGACGAAGACAACGCATGCATTGCCAAGCTTTTTGAAAGTGCGCGTTTTAAAAGCGAGGATCTCGCTGGTTTTAAAGAAGGTAAAAAAGCTCTATTTTATGGCACCTATCGCTATGACACCTTTACTAATGACTATCTCTTGTTTCCAGATCTTGTCGACTTTGTCGACTACGAGCGCAAACTTAGCGATGACGCAGATGAAAAAAGGGTAGAGCTGCATACTCATTCTAATAAGTCAGAAATGGATGGAGTTTGCGATGTAGAAGAGATCGTTACGGCAGCCTTCGATATGGGGCATAAGGCGGTCGCGATTACTGATCACTATGTGGCTCAGGCCTTTCCTAAAGCCCAAAGAACACTTGAGGCTTTACGCAAAAAAGATCCTGATCTCCCCTTTAAGATCATCTATGGTGCTGAAGTCAATGTCTTTAAAGGCTCATTAGACATTGTCTATAATCCTGATGATCGTCAGTTAAATAATGAGACCTATGTTGTCTTTGACCTAGAGACGACTGGCCTAAGCACCTATTTTGATTCGATCATCGAATTTGGGGCGGTGCTCATGGAAAGAGGAAACATCATCGAGCGCCGGGATTTTTTCATTAAACCGCCGCAAAAGCTCAGTGCCCACATCAGGGCCTTGACGCATATAGATGACAAGATGCTTGAAAAAGCCAAGCCTTTTAAAGAGATGAAAGAGGAGATCCTCGACTTTATTAAAGATCATACACTGGTCGCTCATAACGCCTCTTTTGACTTCGGTTTCTTAAACGAAGAATTAAAACGTAGTGGGGCAAAGCCTTTGAACAACCCCGTCATCGATACCTTGGATCTGGCCCGTTCGATGTTTAAAAGAAGATCCTATCGCTTGGGCAATATGGCCAAACTTTATGGAGTTGAATATAATGAGGAAGTTGCCCATCGGGCTGATTATGATGCCGAGGTCTTGGCCTCGGTCTTCAACTTGATGTTGAAAGATGTGCGCTCGGACAATGTCTTGACCCTAAATGATCTGGCAAATTACCAGGAAGCTGAAGATTCAAATAAGAAAAGTGCTTTTCATACGACTTTATTAGTCAAAAACAAAGAAGGACTAAAAGATCTCTTTAAACTTATCTCGATCGCTCATACCAAGACCTTGGCGATCTTAAACGCCAAAGGCAAGGGCGAGGGCGGTGACGTTGTCGCTGAACCAAGGGTTTTAAAGGCAACTTTGAATGAATACCGCCATAATCTATTGGTCGGTTCTTCTTGTCTAAATGGCGAGATCTTTGAACTTGCACATACGCGTTCGAAAGAAGAGCTTTTAAAGGCGATGGCATTTTATGACTATATTGAAATACAACCCCTAGAAAACTATCGCCATCTATATGAGTACCGGGGCATTTTTGACAAAGAGCGCCTGATGCAAATTTTAAGGCTTATCATTGACTGTGCCCATGAGCTGAATAAACCTTGTTTAGTAAGCGGTGATGTTCACTACGTCTTTAAAGATGAAAAGGTCTTAAGGGACGTTTATATCAATGCGATGGGGATCGGTGGCGCCCATCATCCCTTATATGTCTATGATCGCGAAACCAGACATCGCGCTATTATGCCCGATCAGCATTTTCGCAATACAAAAGAGATGTTGGAAGCCTTCAAGTGGCTTGAAGATGAAAGGCTGATCAAAGAACTTGTCATCGATAATCCCAATCAGATCGCTGATCTGATTGAAGTAGTCAATCCCATTCACAGCAAGCTCTATACCCCCATAATTGATGGTTCGGATGATCTTTTGAAGAATATTGTCTACACCAAAGCTAAGGAACTGTACGGCGACCCCTTGGATGAGGCGATCGCTAAGCGATTAAAAAGAGAGCTAGATGCGATCATTGGCAATGGTTATGGCGTTATTTACTATGTCTCACATCTTTTGGTGAAGAAATCAAATGAAGATGGTTATCTAGTTGGTTCTAGAGGTAGCGTCGGTTCTTCGCTTGTAGCGACGATGGCTGGTATCACGGAGGTCAATCCCCTGCCGCCACATTATATCTGTCCTAAATGTAAACATTTAGAGTGGCTGGATGCCAAAGCGGTGGCTTCCGGCTATAATCTTGAAGATAAAATATGTCCTGAGTGCGGTGCTATGATGAGGGGCGATGGCCAGGATATACCGTTTGAGACCTTCCTTGGGTTCAATGGTGACAAGGTTCCTGATATCGATCTGAATTTTTCCGGGGAGTATCAAGAAAAGGCGCACTTGTTTACGCGGGAGGTCTTTGGAGAAGACCACGTTTTCCGTGCAGGCACGATCTCTACTGTCGCTGAAAAGACGGCTTTTGGCTATGTCAGCGGCTATTGTGAAGAAATTGGAATCGAAAGCATGTCCAAAGCCCAAAGACAGCGTTTGGCCTCGGGTTGTGAAGGAGTCAAAAGGACGACCGGGCAGCATCCAGGAGGCATCATTGTCATACCAAGGGATATGGAAGTCTACGACTTTACGCCAGTTCAATATCCCGCCAACGACCCTTCGGCCGTATGGCGGACCACACACTTCGATTTCCACGATATTCATGACAATGTCTTAAAATTCGATATCTTGGGCCATGTCGATCCAACAGCGATGCGCCTTTTACAGAATATTTCCGGCATCGACCCTAAAACAATTCCGATGAATGATCCCAAGGTCATGTCTCTTTTCTATTCCTCGAAAGCCTTGGGTATTGAAGATGATCTCTATAAGGAGACGACCGGGGCTTGTGGTTTGCCAGAATTTGGTACGCGTTTTGTTAGAGGGATCTTGGAGCTGACACGTCCCAAGACATTCTCGGAACTGGTTCAAATCTCTGGTCTTTCACACGGGACCGATGTCTGGAACAACAATGCCAAAGATCTCATTGAAAACGGGATCGCCCTTAAGGATGTTATCGGCTGCCGTGATGATATCATGGTCACTCTCATGTCTTATGGCCTTCCATCTAAAGATGCCTTCGATATCATGGAAAAAGTAAGAAAAGGCAAGGGACTGACCGAGGAACAGGAAGCATTGATGTTTGAGAATGATGTGCCGAAATGGTATATCGAGTCTTGTAAAAAAATCAAATACATGTTCCCTAAGGCCCATGCGGTCGCCTATGTCATCATGGCAGTTAGAATCGCTTGGTTTAAGGTCTATTATCCTGAATATTATTATGTCTCTTATTTTTCTTTGCGCTGCGATGCCTATGATATCAAGATCATGAAAGAGCCTGCAGTTATCATCAAGTCGCATATGGAAAGACTGTGGGAAAAGATCTATGCCAAGAATCCGCAAAACCAGGCGACAAAAAAGGAAAAAGACCTCTATGATGTCTTGGAGATCTGTTTTGAGATGGTCGAAAGAGGCTATCATTTATCCAATATCGACATCAATCGCTCTTTAGCCAAGGAGTTTTTAGTCAATCCCGATGATCATCACGAGATCATCCCGCCATTTAAAATCCTCGATGGCTTGGGGGATAACGTGGCAGAAAGCATCGTCAAGGCCCGCAATGAAAGACCCTTTATTTCTAAAGAAGATCTGATGAATCGCACCCAATTGTCCAATACGCTCCTTCGCAAGTTTGAAGAATTAGGTGTTTTGGATGGCTTGGACGAATCAAATCAAATAAGTCTCTTCTAGGAGTCTTAGCAAATCATCGATACCTTGAACAAGCGCGATTTGTATACATATACAATAAAAGGCATAGCCAAAAACAAATCGACAGTGATCTTGAAGCGTAATTGACAGGCGTGATCAAAAGGGGAAGATGCCTCGCTAAAATATCTAGATATCTTTTAACTTGTAATGGCAAAGATAAATTGCTAGAATATAGAAAAAGGAGTGGTTAGCCACTCCTTATCTTATGTTTGAGGGAGGTTTATGGATTTAGAAAAGATCAAAGAAGCCCTGGCACAAAAACTCAGTACTTTAGGTTATGAACTGGCTAAGGTCGAAATGCTCACAAGACAAAAGGAACGGATTTTGGATGTCGCAGTCGATGCAAGTCTTGACCTGGATGAGATCAGCTTGATCTCGGATGAATTGTCAAAGGTCTTAGACGAGGTCGATCAAAGCGAAGAATCCTATCTGTTGGATGTACATACAGTAGGCCTTGAAAGAGAGTTAAAAAGCAAAGAAGATATTGCAAAGGCCCAGGGACGTTATATCTATGTCAAGACTAAAGATAAGCATGAGTTTTATGCTGATCTTGAAAAGGTCGATGATCAAAAGATCTCGATCGCCTATAAAGACAAGACAAGACTTAAAAGGCAAGAGATCAGTTTTGATGATATTAAATTTATCCGTTTAGCAATTAAGTTTTAAGGAGAAGAAAAAAATGAGCGGTATTGATTTAAAAAACAAGGATTTTTTAGAAAGCTTGCGTCTGTTTGAAGATGATCGAAAGATCGATCCGGATTTTATCATGGATGTCTTAAAAGAAGCGATCATCAAGGCCTATCAAAGGGATATGGATGCCCCAGAAGCCAAGATCAGAGTCGAGATGACATCTAAAGAAATGAAAATCTATCACGATTATGATGTCGTCGAAGATGATTTAGAAGACTTCGATGATACTTTGGATATTCATTTAAGCGAAGCTCAAAAACGCGATCCCGATGTCAAGGTCGGCGATGTTATTTCGGACGAGATCGATTTCAGCACGATCGGACGCTCTTCTGTTATGATCGCCAAGAACATGTTAAAACAAAGGATCAAGGAATTTGAAAAACAGCGTGTCTATGACGAGTACAAAGATAAGGTTTTTGATCTTGTCAGCGGGATCATCAAGACCGTTGAAGAGAAATTTGTTTTGGTCGATCTCAAAAACACGATCGGTATCTTGTTAAGAAGCGAACAGATCCCCAACGAAAGATATCGTGAAGGACAGCAGATCCGCGCCGTGATCAAAGAAGTCGCTAAGAATTCAAAGGGTTCACAAGTCGTCTTGTCCCGTGCTGATGCAATGTTTGTCAAACGTCTTTTAGAAAAGGAAGTTCCTGAGATTGCCCAAGGCGTGGTTGAGATCCGTGCGATCGCAAGAGAAGCCGGTGAAAGAACTAAGGTCGCCGTTTATTCTAAGAGCGAAGAGATCGACCCTATTGGCGCTTGTATTGGGCCTAGAGGTACAAGGATCCAGACGATCATTCAGGAGATCAAAGGCGAAAAGATCGATATTTTCTCATGGAATGACAATATTGGGGAATTAGTCAAGAACGCGCTTTCGCCAGCGGTGGTCAAAGCTTGTTTCTATGCTCAAGAAGATCTCAGTGAGTTAAGCGAAGAAGAGATCGCTAAACGCATCAAGCGCCCAAATCGTCCTTTAGTGGCAGTAGTTGGCGATGAAGAATTGTCCAAGGCGATCGGCAAGCGCGGCAAAAATGCAAAATTAGCAGTTAAGCTGACCGGCCGCAAGATCGACATTAAAACACAAAGCGAGATCGAAGAACTAGGGATCGACGTTGAATTCAAGGTTCAAGAATTTGAGGAAGATCAAGCAAGGATCCAGAAAGAAAAAGAAGAGGAAGCCTTCCAAAAACAACAGGCCGAGGCTTTAAAACGGAAAGCTGAATTTGATGAGCAGCTGGCTAACGAAGGTGAGCTTTTCGAAGATGCCTTAGACGAAATGGCAGAAAATGAAAAAGAAGAAGAAGTAACCATCATGGATCTTGAAGATAAAGAAGAAAGTTCTGAAGCTCAAGATGAGGAAACGGCTAAGGAAGAAGAAAAGACAGAAGATGCAGCAGTATCTACATCAGAAGAAGAGGCTAAGGAAGAGCCAAAGGCACCAGCTAAGCCTAAGCGCGTAAGAGAAGTCAAGAGCGACTATGTCTCTAAATTCGAAGATTTTGCGGATGCCTCTAAGAAAGAAGAAGAAGTCAAGAAGACAAAGCGCAAGAAAAAGAAGGAAGATGACAATCGCCGTCTTAGAGCCAGCGAATTGCGCCATGATCAAGACAGTGATATGAAGATCGAATACTCAGAAGAGGAACTTGAAGAAATCGAGGCCAGA
Source organism: uncultured Erysipelotrichaceae bacterium (assembly GCA_944325935.1). GTDB lineage: Bacteria > Bacillota_I > Bacilli_A > Erysipelotrichales > Erysipelotrichaceae > JAHHTG01. Next base: position 17,659 of record CALVCF010000050.1, read on the forward strand.
GAAGAAGAAGAGGCGGCTAATTCTTGGATCAATGACGACATCGACTTTGATGAGTACGATGACTATTACGATAAGGATTAGACATGAAAAAGATCCCGATGCGCCGTTGTGTCGTGACAAATGAGTCATGGCCCAAAAGAGATCTTTTGCGGATCGTTCGAAATAAAGAGGGCGAAGTAAGTATCGATCTGAAGGGTAAGGCTCCGGGCAAGGGTGCCTATATCAAAAAAGATCCAGCAGTCTTAGAGATGGCGATCAAAAGAAAGAGTCTAGAAAGAGCACTCGATGCCAAGATCGACGAAGAGTTATACGCTAAGATCAAAGAGGTCATAAGTGAAAAGCAGCCAGCTTGACCTCTTGGGTCTTGCCTATCGTGCCCATAAGGTTGCGTTAGGCGATGAGATATATACATCATTCAAAAAGGGACAGGTAAAATTTCTCTTTATCGCAAGTGATGCCTCTTTCAAAACAAAAGAGCGTCTTCATAAAAAGATCTTTTACTACAAGACCAAGTATGATGATACTTATGCAAGCTGTGATCTGAGTGGGGCTCTTGGCAAATCCAATGTTAAGATCGCCGCAGTCTTGGATGATGGCTTTGCACAAGCAATTGTAAAAAAAGGAGGAAGCAAAAATGGCGAAACAAAATCGTAGAAACAACAACAAGAAACGAAATAATGCTCATCCTAATGATCATGCCTTTGAGAAAAAGGAAAAAGTAGTCGCGATCACATATCCCGAAGGGATCACGGTCGCTGGGCTAGCTGAGAAATGTCAACGAAATGCCAGCGAGATCATCAAGATCTTATTCATGATGTCAAAGATGGTCACCATCAATTCCGTTCTCGATGATGAAACGGTAGAACTCGTTTGTCTGGAATTCGGGATCGAAGCGACTAAAGAAGCTTTCAACGAGAATGAATCCTTAGAAGACGATGAGATCGATGATCCTAAAGATCTCAAAGAAAGGGCGCCGATCGTTACGATCATGGGCCATGTCGACCATGGTAAGACGACTCTTCTAGATGCCATCCGCAAGACGAAGGTTGTGGAAGGGGAGTTTGGCGGCATCACCCAGCATATCGGTGCCTATCAGGTTTCGATCAACGATCGTCCGATCACTTTCTTAGACACCCCAGGTCATGAAGCCTTCACGGCTATGCGGGCCAGAGGGGCGCAGATGACTGATATTGCCATTATCGTCGTCGCAGCAGATGACGGGGTCATGCCTCAAACCAAGGAAGCAGTCGACCACGCTAAGTCGGCTAATGTTCCGATCATTGTTGCGGTCAATAAGATCGATAAGAGCGAAGCCAACCCTGATCGGGTCAAAAGCGAGATGGCTGACCTTGGTCTAATGCCGGAAGATTGGGGTGGCGATACGATTTTTGTGAACTGTTCAGCTAAGACGGGAGAAGGGATCAAAGATATCCTTGAAACGATTCTAGTTGTGGCAGAAGTCTTGGAACTTAAGGCCAATCCCCGTAAATTAGCAACCGGCAGTGTCATCGAAGCCAAGTTAGATAAGGGCAAAGGTCCGGTAGCGACCCTGCTTGTACAAAACGGCACGCTTAGACAAGGCGACTCGCTTGTGGTCGGTGTCGCTCATGGCAAGGTGCGCCGTATGATCGATGATACGGGCAAGGAGATCAAAGAGGCTCTTCCGTCAACGCCGGTCGAGATCACCGGTTTAAATGATGTCCCGGTCGCCGGCGATTCTTTCAAAGTTTTTGAAAGCGACAAAGAAGCGAGATTGATAGCTGAAAAAAGATTAAGACAAAAGATCGAACACGAGCGCAATCTGACAAGCGCTATGAGTCTTGATGCTCTGGCTAAACAGATCGAAAGCGGTGAAGTCAAGGAGATCCCTGTCATTGTTAAATCGGATGTCCAAGGTACTGCTGAGGCAGTGGCGTCATCTTTATCAAAAATCGATGTCGATGGGATCAAGGTCAATGTCATCCGTTATCAAGCTGGAGCGATCTCGGAAAGCGATGTCATGTTGGCAAGCGCTGCCAAAGCCGTCATCTATGGTTTCAATGTGCGTCCTGATGCCAATGTAAGGCGGAAAGCGGAAGAAGAAAGAGTCGAGATCCGTTTACACAACATTATTTATAAGGCGGTCGAGGAGATGGAGGCGGCTATGAAAGGTATGCTGGCTCCGGTCTACGAAGAAGTCGTCATCGGTATGGCTGAGGTGCGCAAGACTTATAAGGTTTCCAAAGTTGGCACAATTGCCGGCTGTATGGTCTTGGAAGGCAAGATCACCCGCGATTGTAAGGTTCGTTTGATACGTGATGGTATTGTCGTTTATACTGGTAAACTTGCTTCTTTGCGCCGTTTTGAAAATGATGCCAAGGAAGTCACTAACGGCTATGAATGCGGTATGACTATTGAAAACTATAACGATATCAAAGAAGGCGATATGATCGAAGCTTTCGAAGATCAAGAAGTGAAGGTCGACTAATGCCTAAGAATATCAATCGCCTCGATGGTATTTTGCGCAAAGAACTAAGTCGGATCTTATTGACCGATATGAAGGATCCCAAACTGCACTTTGTGGCGATCACAGCCGTCGAAGTGAGCCGCGATCTCTCCTATGCCAATATTTACGTGACTTTTTATGATGGTCATATCCGCTTAAAGGAGCTTAATGAAGCTAAAGGCTATTTGCGTAGCAAATTAGCTAAGATTCTCAAGATCCGCAAGATCCCAGAGCTGAACTTTATTCTCGATGACAGCTTTGATAAGGCTAAGCGGATCGAAGATATATTAAGCGGCATCAATTCTAAGCAATAAAAAAAGGGTCCAGCCCTTTTTTCTTTAGACGCAGGGATCATGCAAGTGTTTTTAACTATATCAAGTGCGCAATATTTGCAAGTCATGCTATAATTATTGGGCTATGAAAAAAGAAATTGACAGGATCCAAGAGCTTAGAAAGCGCTTGGACCAATACGCTTATGAATATTATACCTTAGATCGTCCCACTATCTCCGACAGTGAGTACGATGCCCTATTTAGAGAATTAGAAGAACTCGAGGCCAAGCACCCCGAAGCCTTTGACCGTAATTCGATCACTCAAAGAGTGGGCTATGAGGTATTGACCGAGTTTAAAAAAGTACGGCATTCACGCCCGATGCTTTCTTTAGGCGATGTTTTTTCTTATGAAGAACTAAGGGCCTGGTACAAAAAGATCGTCGATGTTTATGGCAAGATCGATTTTTGTGTCGAATACAAGATCGATGGACTGGCTATGAATCTTTTTTACGAAGACGGCTTTTTCAAGCAGGCAACCACCAGAGGAAATGGGGTGGAGGGTGAAGACGTTTCATCCAATGTCAAAACGATCCGCTCGATCCCTATGGAAATTCCATACCGCCAGCCTTACGAGATCAGGGGTGAGATCTATATGCCCAAAGAGAGCTTTCGCGCCCTAAATGCCAAGCGTGCTTTAAAGGGCGAAGAAGAATTTGCCAATCCGCGCAATGCGGCTGCTGGTTCTATTCGTCAATTAGATTCAAGGATCGCTGCTTCAAGGGGCTTAGATGGGATTTGGTACTATGTGCCAGACGATGTCAATGCCTCGACCCATTACGATTCTTTAGCATATGCGAAGCAATTAGGCTTTAAGATCAATGACACTAACCGCCTTTTCAATGATATTGATGCTATCTGCAATTACATCGATGAGGTGGCTAAGATCCGCCATGAGCTTCCCTATGAGATCGATGGAATGGTCATCAAGGTCAACCGCTACGATATTCAAGAAGATCTAGGCTACACTACGCGCGTGCCTAAATGGGCTATCGCTTATAAGTTTCCACCGGAAGAAGTGACAAGTATCGTCGAAGATATCTTTATTACGGTTGGAAGAACAGGCAAGTGTACGCCCAATGCCAAGCTAAAGAGCGTGAAATTACAAGGTTCGACCATTTCTTATGCCACCTTGCATAACGAAGATATGATCAAGCAAAAGGATATCCGCATTAACGATACAGTCGTTATTCGCAAGGCGGGCGATATTATACCTGAAGTTGTCCGCAGTCTTAAAGAAAAAAGGAATGGACAACAATTGCCCTATATATTCCCAGAGTTTTGTCCGGTTTGTGGTTCGAAGCTGCTGCGTTTAAAAGGAGAAGCTAACCACTATTGCATTAACTCGGATTGTCCTGCCAAGGTCGCACAAAGTATCGTTCACTTTGCATCGCGCAATGCGATGAATATCGAAGGTCTGGGAGAAAGAAAAGTCGAGATTTTTTATGAAAAAGGTATTTTAAGAAGTATCGAAGATATTTATACCTTGGCTTCTAAAAGAGATCTGATCTTGAGTATTGAAAAATTCGGCGAGAAGTCTTATCAAAATCTGATCGAAGCAATCGAGCGTTCCAAGCAGAATTCTTTAGAACAGCTGATCTTTGGTTTGGGGATTCGCCAGATCGGGGAGAAAGCAGCTAAGATTCTGGCGGCGCGCTTTCAGACGATGGAAGACTTAATGTCAGCAGAGGTTGAAGATCTCAAAGATATTCGCGACATTGGTGAGATCACCGCTATCGCCGTTTATGATTTTTTCCATGATGAACACAACGTAGCCCTTATTGATAATCTTAAATTATATGGGCTAAATATGAGATATTTGGGGACTGCGATCGAGTCTTCGCCCTTTATGGATAAAACGATCGTTTTGACCGGTTCCCTTGAATTATATTCAAGAAATGAAGCGACCAAGCTTTTAGAGAGCCTAGGCGCCCATGTCACATCTAGTGTCTCCAAGAAGACTGATTTTGTGATTTATGGCGCCAATGCCGGTTCTAAATATGATAAGGCGCTAAGCTTAAATGTTAAGGTTATCAGTGAAGCTGAGTTTAAAAAGATGATGGAGGAAGAGTGATGGATAAAAAAGAACTGCAAAAATACGCTCATAATCTGATGTTTGAATTATCGAACGAAGAATTAGAGGCACTTGAAGGAGATTTCGATGTTTTAAAAGCTCAATTAGACCTGTTGAATAAAGTTGACACGACAAATGTTGAGCCGATGGTCTATCCCTTTGTTTTAGAAACGACTTATCTGCGTCCAGATGAAGCTGATCATTTATTGACGCAAGAGGAGGCTTTGGCCAATGCGCCTCAAGTTAAACAAGGACACTTTGTCGTGCCGAAGGTGGTGAAATAATGAATATCCAAGAAAGCAAAAACTTAGGTGGAGCCGCTTTTAAAAATAGTTATGAAAAAGCGCAAAAATACAATGAAAAATTAAATGCGATCGTGACCTTTGTGGAAGATGAAGGATGTCAAAACCAACAAGGGCTTTTAGCCAATGTCCCCGTAGCTGTTAAGGATAACTTTTCAACTAAAGGTGTCAAGACCACCGCTTGCAGCAATATCTTAGCTAATTATCAGCCGGTTTTTGATGCCACAGCCATTAAAAAATTAAAAGAAGCAGGAGCTAAGATCTTCGCCAAGGCTTCCATGGACGAACTGGCAATGGGTGGGACTAATCTCACTGCTAATATCGGTCCTTGTCATAACCCCTATGATCTTAAACGGATCTCGGGTGGCTCATCTGGCGGCAGCGCTGTACTGGTTGCAAGTGGCGTGACTCCCTTGGCTTTGGGTAGCGATACCGGCGATTCGGTCCGCAAGCCTGCCGCATATTGCGGGATCGTGGGTACTAAACCCAGCTATGGCCGTATCTCGCGTTATGGCGTCATACCCTATGCTTCATCTTTAGACCATGTTGCCTATTTTACTGGCAATGTCTACGATGCCGCTTTAGCTCTTGAAGTTTTAGCTGGACGGGATGATCTTGATATGACCTCATCTTATGAACCAGTCTTAAATTACAGCCAACTTTTAGATTATGATTTTAGTAAACTGAGTTTTGGGGTCATCGATAATGTTATCGAGGCCATGTCAAACCAAAAGATCAAGGAGACCTTCTTAAAACTTATTCACGATTTAGAAGCCAAGGGCGCCAAGGTCAAACACATCCATTTTGACAACGATCTGTTAAAAGCGCTATTCCCAACTTATTTCATCATCGCCAATGCTGAAGCCAGTGCCAATCACTCTAATCTTGACGGTGTTCGCTTTGGAGTTAGAGAAAAGGGTGACAGTATGGAAGAGATCATGATCAACTCAAGGACTAAGGGTTTTTCAAGTTTTATAAAAAAACGTTTCGTCGTCGGCTCGTATTCCCTATTTGAAGAGAACCAAGAACGCTTATTCCGCAAGGCTCAAAAGGTTCGCCGTTTAGTCTGTGAAAGTTTTAATGAAAGTTTAAAGGATGTCGATGTCTTGATCGCTCCTGCCAGTGGTCAGGTCGCTCCTTTAATTCAAAATGAAGAAAAACAAGACGAATTAACGGATGAATATTTGATCTGCGAGAACTATATGGTCTTTGCCAATTTTGCTGGGCTTCCTTCAATTACACTTCCGATGGGATTTGTAGATGATTTGCCTGTGGGCGTCAATCTTTCAGCCAAAGCCTTCGATGAAGTCACTATGTTTAGATGCGCCAAGGCTCTTGAAGATGTAACAGGTCTTAAGGATCTAGTGAAGGAGGACTTTTAATGAATTATCAGATGACAATTGGGATCGAGATCCATATGGAATTGAACACGAAGACCAAGATGTTTTCGGGTGCTCCTTATCACTTTAAAAAAGAAGCCAATACTTGTACGAACGAGGTAGATCTCGCTTTGCCTGGCACTTTGCCCTGCGTCAATCAAATGGCGGTCAAAAAGGCGATCGAAGCCTGTGCAGCACTCAATTTGAAGATCGATCCGCTGGTCTGTTTTGATCGTAAAAATTACTATTATAGCGATCTGCCTAAGGGCTATCAGATCACGCAGCAGTTTCATCCGATCGGAAGAGATGGATATTTAACGATCAAAGATGAGGGTGTCAGCAAGAAGATCCGCATCAACCGCATCCATATGGAAGAAGACACAGCCAAGCAATTCCACTTACACGACGAGACTTTGATCGACTTTAATCGGGCAGGAGTACCTTTGATTGAAATTGTTTCAGAACCTGATATGCATACGCCCAGGGAAGCTGCTTTGTATGTGGAGAAATTGCGACAGATCATGACTTATATTGGTGTTTCAGATGCAAAAATGGAAGAAGGATCGATGCGTTGCGATATCAATGTCTCGCTGGCAAGAGCTGACAGTGAAGAATTAGGCGTCAAGGTCGAGATCAAAAATCTCAATTCGATCGCCAATATTGAAACAGCTCTTAAATATGAATACGAACGGCAAAGCGAGCTCTATGATAAAGGTGAAACGATCACCCAAGATACCCGCCGTTTTGATGAAAAGAGTCAAACGACAGTTTTGATGCGTCATAAAGAGGGCAGCATCGACTATAAATATTTCCCCGAGCCCAATATCTTCCCGATTGCCTTAAAGGAAGACTATATCAAAGAGATCATCGCCAAAATGGATGAATTACCCGATGTCAAACTCGAACGCTACGAAAAGAAAATGGGCCTTAGTGCTTATGATGCTAATACGCTTTTAAGCGATAAAGAATTGGCTAATTTCTTCGATGAGACGATGAAACTTTGCGATAACGCCAAATTGGCCTGCAATATGCTGGTGAGTGAGATCCAGGGTCTATTGAGCAAACTAGGACAAAGTTTATGCGAGTCTAAACTAAGTCCGGGTGCCTTAGCCAAGATCGTTAAAATGGTCGATGCGGGCGAGATATCTTCTAAACAAGCTAAAGAAGTTTTGTCAGCTGCCATAGATGGGGCTGATCCATCAGAATTTGCCCAGAAAATGGGTCTTAAACAAAATTCGAATGAAGACGAGATCTTAAAACTGGTCTTAGAAGTCTTGAATGAGAACCCTCAATCGATCAGCGATTTTAAAAACGGCAAGGACCGCGCTATGGGCTATCTGGTAGGTCAAGTAATGAAAAAATCAAAAGGCCAGGCCAATCCCGCTCTTGCCTCGCGGCTTGTGAAAGAGGAGTTGGCCAAAAGATAAGCTTTTATGCTAGAATGAGGACGGTGATTTGATATGAGCGAAAAAGTAAAGAAAGATAAAAAACCTAGAAAGAAATTATCTAGATCAGCGATCGTCCTTATCACAGGGATCGTGATCATTGCCATACCTTGTATTATCCTAGCTGGTATTTTGATCTCTTCGGCTATCAATACCGGTACGCCAATCTTTGGTGATCGCTATTTAGGGGATTTAGATCCGGCGATCAGCGAAGATGATATGACCGCAATACAAGAAGAGGTTATGGCTCTGGAAGGAGTTGAGGCTGTTGAAGTTAATTTACCCTCAGGCCAACTCAGGGTCAATGTTGATGTAAATGACGAAATGTCATCCGAGGACATCGAAGCCTTGGTCGATACGGTCTATGAGACTGTTATTGCTAGACTTCCGATCGATACCTACTTCACTTCGAGTGACACCCGCAAGATGTACGATCTATCGATCAATGTCTATAATTTCACTTCAACTGATGAAGGACTTATCTATTATGAGCTTACTAAAAACGCTATGATGGATGAACCTACGACCCAGCTGGTTTCAGAACCGATCGATCCGGAACTAGTCGATCAGATCGTCGCGGATCAAAACCCGGAAGAGACTACCGACGATGTAAGTGGAGAGTAAAATCTTCACTTCTTTATTTATATATGAAGAATCAAATTTATACAGTTTGCGCATTCGATGTTTCCAGCGAAGGCTATGGGATCGCGAAGATCGATTCAGCCGTCGTTTTTGTCAAGGGCTTATTGGCGGGCGAGACAGCCAGGATCAAGATCATCAAGTCCTATAAAAACTATCATATTGCGATCATTGAGGAATTGCTGATAAAAAACAAGCATCGCCAAAAGAGTCTTTGCCCACTCAATTTTAAATGTGGCGGTTGTATTTTTTGGCATTTGGAATATGCAGAGCAGTTAAAAGTCAAACGGCATCTTTTAGAAGAACTGGTGAAAAAGGATGGATTGGACCTAGAGGTGGAAGAAGTTGTCTCCTCCAAGCCGCATCTCCATTTTCGCAATAAAGTCCAGATTCCCATTAAAGATGGCAAGATGGGGTTTTATCGCGCTCATTCGCACGACATTATCGAAAATGATTATTGTCTGATCCAAAGCGAGACGGCGAATATGATCATCAATTATTTAAAAAGCAGAGTCGTCGATATTGCTGGACTTCGCCATATCCTGATTAAAGAAGGTTTTAAAACAGGACAAGTCATGGTCGCCTTTATCTCATTAAATGAGCTAGATGCACGGATCAGACAACTCTCTTTGGACCTTGTTGAAAGATTTCCCATGATCAAAGCAGTTATCTTCGATCATAAGGAAAAAGATGATAATGTCATTCTAGGAGATAGGGAAGAAGTAATATATGGCCAGGATTATATCGTTGATGAGCTTGGTTTTTTGAAATTCAAGATAGCTTTAAGATCGTTTTATCAGATCAATCCTTATGTGACACCTCTTTTATATGAGGGAGCTATCAGTCGCATCGATCATATTGAGCAGAAGAAGGTACTCGACTTATATTCAGGTATTGGCACGATCTCACTTTTCTTAGCTTTAAAAGCCAAGCATGTCTTAGGGGTAGAAATTGTAAAAGAGGCAGTTTTGAATGCTAAGGACAATGCCCTTATGAACCAGATCAAGAATGTGGAATTTATATGCGAAGATGCTAAAAACGATCTCGATCAGCATCTTAGAGATATCGATGCCGTTGTGGTCGACCCTCCGCGAAAGGGTTTGCATCACGACGTCATTAAAAGAATTGCCAATGCCAAGATCCAAGAGATCGTCTATATTTCATGCAACCCCAAGACTTTGCTTCGCGATATCAAATTATTTCAAGACTTAGGTTATAGTGCCGACCATCTATCTCCATATGACATGTTTCCAGGCTCCAAACATCTTGAGGTCATTACTAAACTTAAGTACCGGCCATGAAATATATCTACAGATTGAGCTATTAGAAAAATATGGTTTTATTAAAGAAGGCAAATTTTTCAGATTGGATCTTAAAATCGCAAATGGTGATTTTTTATTGAAACTTCGTTTTCAAGAAGATCTCAGCTATGAACTCTACGATTTATATAACGAGGATGTTTACACTAATCATTTAAATGCTTTGTATCAAGGAACTTATGCTCAAAAGCTACGTCATGATATAGCCGGCATCCTTTTTGACATCAAGAAAAATGTGCGATTTTTTGCCTTTTAATTCAATACAAGCTAATCAACTTGCAGAATTAATAGCGAAAAGGTATCAAGATAAGCCTTTGTTTTTATTAAAAGATAATGACTACGGAGTTTTTAGACATGACGCTAATCACAAATGGTATGCGATCATAATGAACATCGACCGTTTCAAATTAGACGGTGTGAAGGCGCCTTACGACATCATAAATGTAAAAGTACCCGTTTTTGTTTTAAATGATCTGCGGAAAGAAAAAGGGATCTACCCAGCTTATCACATGAATAAAAAACACTGGGTGTCAATCGTTTTAGATAATGCGCTTAGCGATGATAGGATCATGGAATTGGTCGAGAACAGCTATAAGCTCACTATTTAAAGAAGCTCTTGACAATGATATTGTGTGAATCTTTATTTTTTAGTATAATAATTTCTGGCTAATTAATGAGAAAAAGTATATCATTAGTTGTAGCGAAAGTTAGAGGGTGAAAGTTATGAGCAATTACAACAACGGTTACGTCAATGATCTAGACGCCAATTTAGAAAAACGAAAGGAGTTAATTGCCCAAATTAAGGAAATCAGCGAAAGCGAAGATGTCGACTTAAGAGAAGTCGGACGCATCGAGCGTGCTTGGAAACGTATTCCTCGTTGGGAGTCAGCTTACGAAGAAGAACTAAGCGAAGAATTTGATTCTTATTTGTCGAAACTAAATTCACGGCGTAATGAATATTATCAAGCCAACCAGACCAAGAAGCAAGAGATTATTGCAGATGCACGTGAATTGTTGGAACATGCCAAAGAAAACAAGGCAACTTCGCGCATGAATGAGCTGATGGATCGCTGGAAAGCCACGGGCAGTGCCTCCAGAGAGATCGATGATGTTTTGTGGCAAGAATTTAGAGAGATCCGCAAATCTTTCTTTAACGCTCGTCATGAGTTGTACGAAGAGATGAAAGAGAATTTCGGCAAGGTCAAGGAGCTTAAGGAAGAACTTATCAAAGAAGCGGAGTCTTTAAAGGATGGCGAAAACATCCAAAAGACAGGGGAGCAGTTCCGCGATCTAATGACCAGATGGAAAGATGCCGGTTCTGCTGGCCGTGAAAATGATGACGATCTATGGGAGCGTTTCAATGCCCATCGTCAAGCATTTTACGAAAGACAGACTGCTTATTTCCATGAGATGCATCAATTAGAAAAAGAACGTTATCAGAAAAAACAAGAATTAGTCGCTAAGGCAAGAGAGATCCTTGATACCAATAATTTCTCAAAGGAAAATACCCAAGCGATGAAACAACTTCATATCGATTGGAAGGAAGTCGGCTATTGTGGACGTCGCCATGATGAGAAAGTTTGGAAGGAATTCCGCAATGTTATGGATCAGTATTTCGATGGTCTTCGTGAACTTAATGAAGAACGTCATAGCCAATATATCAATCGTTTAGGCGATGCCAAAGAGCGCAAGATGAACCTCATTAATGATCAGCAAGCTCAGATTTCGCGGATGGAACAGCTCAAAAAAGAGCTTTTAGGCGAAAGTGCAGTAGAAGAAATGGAAGCTAAGATCGAAGATCGTAAAGCCTTCATTGCACAGCTTGAATCAGAGATCGAAGATATTGATAAAACGATTAGTAAATAAGGCGGCTTTCAAGTCGCCTTTTTTGGAGGTTAACTTTAATTGAAAAAGATAGTAAGTTTTATTGTTATTACACTTTTGTGTTTGGCACTGATGGCTTGTAATAAGGAAGATCGTTTGGTCTTATTGTCCAATAACACGATTACCTTAAATTATGGTGATCCCCTTCCAAATGATCCCAGTGCCTTTTTAGATGTAAGCAATTTAAGTCAGGAAGAAATTGCCGCCATTCAAATCAATGTCGTTAAACCGGTCTTAAACGAAGACGGGCAGATCGATCTTAATTCTTCATTGCCTTTTGATGAGCATAATTTCGGGGAATACGCCCTTGTCTTTTCGCTCGATGATGAACAAGCACATATTTATATGAATTATGTCGATGACGAAGCCCCAATCTTGAGCCTTGTAAGACCTCTAGAACTAAATCGGGGTCAAAGAGTAGATTTCAATACATACTTTGAGGTTACTAACGATAAAGATGTCACTTTAGTTTTTGATGATTCTGAAGTCAATTATTATGCTGCAGGAAGCTATATACTCCATGTGACAGCGACCGACAGCAAGGGAAATCAAAGTGTTGAAGACTTTGAGCTTGTGATCAAAGAAAGCGCCCAGTCAAATGAAGTGATCGATGATGAGGGGTATGAAACAAGCAATGATCATGTCTATAAAGATGAAGAAGCCAGAATCATGAGCGAGCTTTCCTCCTATCGTTCAAGCAACAACTTAAATCAACTAAGACGTACTGAAGATCTAGACGCTTTGGCACTAAGCACAGCCTCAGCTTATGCGAGTGGACAAGAACCTAATCTTGCCTCCAAGACGATCTATGCCTATGGAACGGGGGCTGGGGTAGATTATCTTGGAATATGGATTAACAATGTCAGTACCAAAGCCGTTTTAGATGATAACAGTCTTAGCGAAACAGGAATCGCAATTGTGAAGGGGGAAGATAACTACTATGCAGTTATCGCCTTCAATTAGCAATATCGAGCTTTTAGATGAGAAAGTCTTCAAGAACTATCCTATACCTATCATCTATGATAGCGATGAATATTATGATCTTATCTTTGAAAAGGGCGATCCATTAAAGATTGAACTAAAATTGAAGAAACGTTCTCAAACCTATCACCATCAAAAAGACGATCCAAGCGAAAGGCTATACCAGGATTGGCTGACTAAGGCCCGCGCCTTTGGCATATTTGATAAAGATAAGCTTATTGGCGCAATCGAGGTCGGCGATGATTATTCAGGGCGTTTGGTCGTCAACTTATTGTGGATCGATCCCGCTTATCGCCATAACAAGCTCGCCACTGCCTTAATGGATCATATCAAAAAGATCATGTTTGAAGAGCATTATCGAGCGATCATCTTAGAGACCCAATCGTGTAACACCAAGGCCATCGCTTTCTATCTTAAACAAGGCTTTCAGTTTGCAGGCTTTGATAATTCATGTTACAGCAATCAAGACCTCAAACGTCATGAGGTGAGATTTAATTTCGTCTATTTTAACCCTAAGTTTTAAGACCTGCCGAAACCGGCAGGTCTTACTATCCCCCCAATGTAAGCGCTTCAGACAATTTTTTCATCATTTCCTGCAATTTCTTATTGACTTAGACCTATCAAATGCGTAAGATAAATAAGCACGGTTTAGGAAACACTTCTTAAACACAGTGCCTTGGATCTTTGAAAACTGAATAGGATC
>CALVCF010000051.1 GCA_944325935.1 uncultured Erysipelotrichaceae bacterium
CGCCACTCAAACGCAGGTCTGCAAGGTCGGCGTTTGGGTGATTTCTTGTTTGAGAACGGCCCAGCAGATAATCAACGGTCACTTCGTAAAACTTTGCCAACTCAATAAGGGCATAGTGGCTGATGTCTTTGAACTTGTCCCCCTCATAACTGCCCAAAGCAGACTTGGAGAGGTGGGTCTGCTCCGCAAGTTGTTCCAATGTCAGCCCACGCTCCACACGCAGGTCTTTTAGCCGTTCCTGTATGGATAACTCCATGCTCTCCCTCCTTGTCTGCCCGATAAATTAGGATTTGCTTTTACCATTGTAGCTTACATTTACCAGAGGCACTCCTAAATTCCCAACGCAGATAATATCTGCTCTTTCCATCTAAGGCTATTGTACCGGACGGAGAGTGTTCATTGAGTTTTAATAAGGGGTGCTTCTTCTTATCCAGCAAAAGAACCTCTATATTCCCTTTCGACAATTGTGTATCTAACAAAAATGAATATGTCCTGCTTTCGTAAAATCTTCCCATGTGCCTAACCCATCCAGTACAAGTATCCAGGGTAACCTTATCTCCGTTTTTGCCTGGCACAAACACAAATAAAATCGCTCTTATACATTTTGTTGTCGCAATTGCTCCCCAGTAGTATGGAAATCCCTTAAAAATCATATATCGCACCACCTCTATGATAACTTCCAATTTATTTTTTGTTTTACATCTCCAAAGTCCAATTCTACAAGCTGGAATTTATTTTACAACTTGATTTCATATCCAATTTCATGTAAAACATATCCATCGTCAAACACCTCATCATAAACTCCATCAACTTTTGTGAAACCATTTTTTTGATACAATCGAATAGCAGGTTTATTTATATCTACTACAAATAATCGTAAATATTCAGCACCAAGTGATTTAGAAATTACACTTCTAAATTTACATTTTAGCGCTGTTTTTTATAGATAAAAAAGCTAGGTGCATTTAACACCTAGCCTTGATCGATATTATTTTTCCCGGCCTCTTTGAATGAATTTTACGATCTCCATGATCACCACGATCGCGATCGCCAGACCCATCGCCACAAAGTAATGGTAGGCATCAAGGGGAGCCAGCAAGAAGATCTCAGACAAGAACGGAACATAAATGATCAGCATCAATAAACCGATCCCCAATAAGAAAGAGAAGATGAGGAAGCGGTTGTTGAAGACCTGCTTGTTAAAGACGCTCTTGGAACTTTTGATATTGAAGGAATGGAAAAGCTGGATCATCACAAGCGTAATGAAAGCCATTGTCATACCGATCTCATGTCCATCGCGGTTGCCGATCACATAAGAAGTAAGAGTTAAACAGCCGATCACAAGACCCTCTAAGGCGATCTTAAAGCCCATGCCATGCGCAAAGAACGATTCATCCTTGGCACGCGGTCTTTCCTTCATGACTTTATCGTCAGTCTCTTCCATACCTAAGGCAAAAGCGGGCAAGGTATCAGTGATCAGATTGATCCACAATAAATGGATCGGTAAAAGCGGCGTTCCCAAACTATAGCCAAACATGCCAAAGAGACTGGCAAAGAAAATCGTGCAGACTTCCCCGATATTGGATGACAACAAGAAATTGACATCCTTTTTGATGTTGGCATATATACCACGACCTTGTTTGATCGCTTCAATGATCGTCGCAAAGTTATCATCAGTTAAAATCATATCAGCAGCGCCCTTTGAGACATCGGTGCCGGTAATACCCATCGCACAGCCGATATCAGCCGCCTTTAAGGCCGGTGAGTCATTGACGCCATCACCTGTCATCGCTACGACTTCACCGCGGTCTTGGAAAGCCTTGACGATCTTAACCTTATGTTCAGGTGCTACCCGGGCATAGACGCGGATATCTTCGACTTTGTTTTCTAGCTCTTCTTGCGACATCTTATCTAATTCTTCACCGGTAATAGCTAATTGGCCATCTTCCAAAATACCAAGATCACGCGCAATAGCCTTAGCTGTAATGAGGTGGTCCCCCGTGATCATGACTGTCTTAACTCCGGCATCTTTGGCCTTGGCGATCGCATCTTTAACTTCAAGACGCGGCGGATCGATCATCCCCACTAAACCAACTAATTCAAGATCCTTTTCATAGTCCTCAAAACTGTCAGATGTCAGATCGGGATCTCTTTTAATAGCGACAGCCAAGACACGCAAGGCATTGTCAGCCATCTTTTCGTTGATCGCTAGTGCTTCTTTGACATCGTTCTTACACCTTGACATGATGATATCAGGTGCGCCCTTAGTTACCTGTAAGCTATGATCACCCCATTTAGTGATGGTTGTCATCATCTTGCGGTCAGAATCAAAGGCGAACTCTTTTATACGTGGGTGTTTTGCATCAAGATCCTTCTTTTCTTCGCCTAGTAAGCTTAGCGCATAGACGACGGCGGTCTCAGTTGGATCACCGATCGATTCTAGTTTGCCATCCCTCAGCTGGATCGAACCATCTGAACAAAGTGTAAAATATTCAAGCAATTCCTTGGTCTTAGACGAGGCATCTTTATTAAATAAAGATTCTTTTTCCGAAACAGTATAGATATTAGTAACTGTCATCTTGTTTTGGGTGAGAGTACCAGTCTTATCGGAGCAGATGACGGTACAAGAACCCAAAGTCTCTACTGAAGGCAACTTACGGACGATCGAATTGTGTTTGACCATCTTGGTGACGCCGATCGATAAAACGATCGTTACAACTGTTGCCAATCCTTCCGGGATCGCCGCTACCGCTAAGGCGACGGCTGTCTTGAAGGCATCAAGGATGCCCATGCCATCTAACATCTCAAGTCCAAAGACCACTATACAGATCGCAATACACATTACGCCGATCACCGAAGAGATCTGCGATAACTTGATCTGTAGCGGCGTCACTGTCTCTTCCGAATTCTGCAACATATCCGCGATCTTGCCGACCTCGTTTTCCATACCGACACTAGTGACTAAAGCCACCCCGCGTCCATAGGTACACATGGTCGAAGCAAAGACCATATTCTTCTGATCGCCTAGGGCTTGTTCGCCCTCAATCACTTCTTTTGTCTTATTAACAGGCAATGATTCACCAGTCAAAGCACTTTCATCGACCTGTAATTGATATGATTCAATCACCCGGGCATCGGAAGCAATATAATCGCCAGCCTCGATGATTAAAAGATCACCTACACAGACTTCCTTGGAGGGAATGACCTTTTTTTCGCCGTTGCGGATGACCTTAGCATTGGGCGAAGAGAGCTGTTTTAAGGCTTCCAAAGCCTTTTCAGCGTTAGCTTCCTGATAAACGCCCAAGATCGCATTGATCAAAACGACCACTAAAATGATGACGCTTTCGATCCATTCATGGGGATCAACGATCACCGAGACCAGCGCTGCGATCAATAAGATAATGATAAGCGGATCGGTAAATTCCTTTAAGAACTTGACAAATAAGCTATCTTTTTTAGCTTCTTTCAGCTCATTCATACCGTACTTAGCTTGGCTTTTGTTTACAGCATCCGCACTAAGTCCCTCTTTTAGATCCGACTCCAGCTTTTTAGCGACGTCTTCACTTGATAGATTGTAAAATTTCATAATACCTCCATCTATTTTATACACAAGAAAAGGCCTACTGCCATTTTCTTTGGCAATAGGTCTCGTTGTTTAATATTAAACCAGATAGAGATCGGTGTGTTGGCTTAATCACCTGAAGGTCAACTACTCCCCTATTACAAGAAGTATTCTAGCACGCACGCATATTCTTTACAAGCGATAATTGCCTGCGGTCCACTTTCTTAAACAAACTCATTAATCTTGTCGATCACCCATACCTCTTGATCATAATTTCAAGCATCAAAACAAAAGCGTAATAAGTGATGGCCAAAGGTAAAGTCAAAGGCAAAAGGACACAAGCTATCCAGTATATGTAGCCGCTAAGATAAAGCAGTAAATAGATCAGCAAAGCAACTTTAATCTCCTTTTTGGCTTCTATGATTTTATGAGCTACTTCATCCTTGCTTATATGTTCAAAGTTTTGCAAAAAATAAAGGAAACTTCTTGTTTTTCTTACTTTGCCATAAAGCACCGGGCTTATAACCAATTCATCAATAATCAAATACAACAAGAAAGCGCCATAACATATAAGTAAGGTCTTATTGTTAAAGGTGAAAGTACCGAATTTATCGACGACATAACCATATACAAAGAAATTGTTTTGATTCAAAAATAAGGTCAATACAAAAGCGATAACACTAATTGGTGCAGTCCATAACAGAGCCCTACTCAGAATCTTAAAACTAAAGCCATTTTTCATAACCGGTCTCCTTTTTTATCAAAGCGTACAAGTATAAACGTACTCTTGATCTTTCATGCAATATTTTTAGCCCCTATGTTTATCGAATACTCTTAATTAATTTACAATTTTATTTTATCAAATATATATATATATATATCAATAAGCATACGCATTAAATTAGAAAGCTTATAGTTAGAGACGAGTTAACTTTCCCAACAAACTCATTAAACATGTTGATCGTCCATACTGCTTGATCATAATTTCAAGTATCAACCCAAAAGCGCAGTAAGAAATATCCAGCGGTAAAGGTTATAGGTATAGGACAAATCATGATCCCAAAGGATGCCTATAATGTGTTTGCTGTATCAAGCGGCGATCAGCTAACTTTCATCACTTAGCAAAACACTATCCGTATTGTCAATTCTGCTGTTTACGCTAGGCAAATGCTTCAGCAGGAAATGACTCGAACCCAGAACGGTAAAAGGTACAGCGTTTTGGTAACCCTTTATACAAAAACCACCATACAAGTTTCCTCATATGGTGGCAAACGGCTTATTTTCCAAACAAGTCGCTGTGTGATCCGGTGTGGGCCAGCGTCAGAACCAACACATCATCTTCGATACGGTAAATGAGCAGCCAGTCCGAGAGAATGTGGCATTCCCGGTAGCCAAACCAATCACCGGACAGATCGTGGTCACGGTTCTTCTCACTCAGCGGTTCGCCCATCGCCAGCAGCGCCACGACCTGCTCGAGCAATTCGATTTTCAGGCCGCGCTTGATCGCCCGCTTATAGCCTTTTTTGAAAGCAGTTGTATACTTGACGGTGTACTTTGTTTTCCTCATTTTTTCAGGTCGGCAAACAACTCATCAAGATCATTGTAGCCCTTAACAGACGGGTCTTTTGCGATCCTTTCCGCTTCCAGCATGGCAGCTATAGTTTCCTTGTTGGGCTGTTCTAACTTCACTTCAAAGGGAATGCCGCCCTCGCGAAGCGATTGACGCACAAAGATGTTGAACGCCGTGGATAAATTCAGGCCAAGTTCCGCAAACAGAGCATCAGCCTTAGCCTTCAAATCTGCGTCCATCCGGATACTGATGTTTGTGGTATTTCTAATCATGTCATCATCCCTTTCACTAGCACTTTTAGTATACGCCATTTGCACGAATATAACAATACATTGCACGAATATTTAACAGTAAATTCAGAGAAAGAAGTTAATGCATGAAGTAGATTGTTTAATCTGTTGCTATATACTTATATATCTTCCTGCCCTCTTATCCTCTTAACGTAAGAACTGGCAGATACTCACGAAATACCATGAGCGATAAACCATGAGCATGCTCAAAAAAAGAGACAGCAGAAACAAAAAGGCTAAGAATTTATTGGTGAATATCCGCTTCATTTAGTCAGCATTCTGCTTGCAAATCAAGCCACGATGAGGATAAGGGCCATCTTTCACATACGCTTGATACACCAAGTACATCACGGGCATCCTTTGGGATCGTGATTTGTCCTTTTATCGCAACCTTGGCCTTGTCCATGAAATGCATTTACTAAAACGATTTTGGCCCTTTTTTGAAATATGCAAAGTGAATGAAAAAATCTGTCCTGTATTTAATTGTTTTTAAAGGACAGATCGTGTCATGTTATCTATACATGATGAATATGAAATGATAGCTTCGATCGCATCGACGGGCTGAGTCAAGAAATCGGCGATCTTTAAACACTATAATGGCATAAGATCGATCTTAGCTTTTTTGATAGATAGCTTTGATCTTATCTAAAGCTTCTAAGGCCTGAGTGTGGCCGTCTTCATATGCCTCGAGCATCTTTTTTGGATCAGCTTCCATGTCACTGTAGACACGGGAAGGATAAAAGGCTAAAACCTTGCCTTCACTTATTTTTTGTCTTAAAAAAGCCAATTGATCATTATACATTTCAGGTCTTTGACTTAAGGCTTCAGCAAGCTTTGGATATCTTTTTTGCATGAGCTTGATGACTGCCTTCGTTTTGGCGTCGAGGCTTCTTTGATAGCCTTCGACCCGGGTCAAAACGACCAGATTATATTCATTGCCCTTTTGGATACTTCTTCTTAAAGGGATGGAATCGGCAATCCCGCCATCGAAATAGCGCTTACCATGAAGGACGATTCCTGGGAAAAGGGCTGGCAGAGAACAGGTAGCCTTGAATTGATCGTTGTGATAGTCATAGGCTTTGCCATCAAGATAGTCAGCCTTGCCCGTTTGGGCATCTGTCACCACGACCTCTAAATTGCCCGGATATTTTTTATAGGCATCATAGTCAAAGAGATCTAATTCATTGGGTATCGTCTCATAGATATATTTAAGGCCAAAAAGCGATCCCTCATTTTTAAAATTGCCTAGACTTTCATAGGCCTTTTCATTGCGGTATTTCATAAAGACATCGATTCCGCGATGATGCTGATGGGAAAGATAGGTACTGGCTGCACAGGCCCCGGCTGAGACACCGACAACATAGGGAAAATAGATCTCGTTTTCTAAAAGGACGTCCAAGACCCCCAGTGTAAAACAAGTGCGAAAACTGCCACCCTCAAGAACTAGTCCGGCCACTATTTCTTGCCCTCTTCTTTCGCAGCTTTTTCGACCGCTTTTAATTGTTTAAACAGATAAAAGGGCGTCGTGATCATCACGAAGATGAGGATAATATATAAGGGTGCACCCTTTAAGGTCTCATTAAAGATAAAGGCGACCAGCAAAAGAATAATGTTGATGCCTAACAAAAACATATAAATACGTGCTAATTTCATACGTTATCTCCTAAATCAAAATCTTCCAAGCACAAGAGGTCGATCTTCGCATTTTTACTGTCAAGGACCCGCTTGGCTTGATTGAGTATAGCTTCTTCGACCAGATTGCGCGCCAAACGGCCATTGCCGCTGGTACCATCATTTTTAGCCTGGACCTTGGCATAGTACTCCAAAAGAGGCCCTTCAACATCTTTGGCCAGGCGATAATCCTTGCCTTTGGCAATCGATTTGGTGATGGCTAATAATTCGCTAGCGCTATAATCAGGGAAGTTGATGATATTGGCAAAGCGCGATCTAAGTCCGCTATTGGCTTCAAGGAAAGTCTTCATCTCTTTCGAATAGCCCGCCAGAATGACAATAAGATCGTCACGATGGTCTTCCATCGCTTTCACAAGCGTATCGATGGCCTCTAAACCAAAGGAATCATCCCTGCCACGGTATAGAGAATAGGCCTCATCGATAAACAAGACGCCGCCTAGTGCACTTTTGACAACTTCCATCACTAAAGGTGCGGTCTGCCCGACATATTTAGCCACCAGATCGGCTCTGGTCACTTCTACCAGATGACCTTGTTTTAAAAGACCGCAACTTTTCATCATCCGCGAGATAAGTCTAGCGATCGTTGTCTTGCCAGTGCCTGGATTGCCCGTGAAGATCATATGTTTCGAAACCTCGGTGACCTTTAGACCCTTTTTCTTCCTGAGCTCGGCAACTTTGAGGTGATCTTCTAAACGCTTTAGGTAATCTTTTACTTCCTTCAGGCCCACGATTTCATTGAGCTCTTCTTCAATTGCCAAGCGCTCTTTCGCGCTGCTTTTGCTGAGATCAAGTTTTATTTCTTCGCCTTCATACTTGGCTAAGATCGCTCCATGATAAGACAGTTCGACCTTCTTTATGCCGTCTTTAGCTAAAATGAGATCGACCAGTTCGTCATATACTTTTTTTAAAAGGGGCGATAATGAATCGATGCCGTCATTGGGATTATAGATACTTAAAAGATGTTTCTTAAATGATCCATCAAAAATAAGTTCCAGTTCCAACTGTTCATAACAGCGTTTTTTCAAGTCTTTTAAAAGCTTGTCAACGATCTGATCAAGGCTTTTCTCATCTAAGATATCGGTCTTGATCTGATCCTGGATCTTATCCATGAAACTGCGTCCGTAGGTATCAAGCAGCTTATAACTGCTGCCTTCGACCATCATGACGATCATTTTATCATTGCCGCTAAGTGTATCGATAATGTTTGAAGCCAGACCCTCGCCAGCGACCTGCAAGTGGTTTTTAGCATAGACGTAACGTCGATTTAAATGCAGACTCCCGTTTATGACAAGTTCAGCGAGCATCCTAGCAAAAATCGCATGTGCATCAAAGGGCTTTTCGACAAGAATGATCTTGGCCTCGCTGTTTAAGGCCACATAGAGATCCTGTAAAAACATGATCTCTTGCGATGGGCTTTGATAGTTACTCATGTCAAGCGTACTTATCGCATCGCTTGTATATAGCCCCTCTTTTTTCATGAGTTTGGCCATTGTTGTTAGCAAGAGATGACGGCCTGAGCCATTATTGCCGCTGATGATGATCGTTCCTCTTAAACGGTCTGGCTTAATGCCAGTCACATAAGGACGGCGAAAGGCGATGCATAGAGCCTTGGTCGCAGTTTTCTGCCCCAAGACCACCTCATTTAACTCACGTTCGATCTTTTCAAAGACCTCGCGCGACTTTAGACCAAGGGGGATATTGTCAGGGACATCAAGCTTAGTATCATAATCTTTTTCTAGATCCTGGCGCAGTTTTTCCAGATCAAAGTCTTGGCCGAAATCTTCTTTCAATTCTTTGATCTGCAAGGGTTCTAATTTTTGATCAAAACTTTGGATCCGCCGGTCATTATCCTTGATCAGCTCGCTTAAGGCCTTAGCATTTTGATCCAAGACATCTTTTTCCAGATCGATCTTGAGGTCGCTTTTTTTACCGAATAATTCGCGCATCAAACGCTCTTTTTCTTTATTTGCCATTTTATCTCAACTCTTTTCTTAGGATCTTATCGATCTTATCAGCCATCTGCTCTTTAGATGTACGAAGAGCCTTATGGACATAATTAAGGCCATCAAAATAACCCTTGGCTTCAATATCGGTCTTTGACTCATTCAACATCGCATTGATCTCATCGCTGAGCGCCGCTTCCGTATAGTGAAGATCGTTAGGATTGAGCTTAGCTTGATTAAGATATTTTTCTAAAGCGGCCATATGCCCTTTGACGTAGGTCGGAACATTGGCACTGCCGTAATTGACATTTTGGACCAGATATAAAAAACATTCAAAACGCGTATCCAGGTCAAGATCAAGATCTTTAGGGATCACGGGTCTTTTGATGCGGATCGAACCCTTGAGGGTCGAGGAATTATGTTTGAGGCTGGCAAGATCAGGCGTCTTTTCCTTATTGCGCAATTTTGCCTTTAAGGAGTCGACTGTCTCATCGTTGGCCTTTTGCAGGTTCTCGAACATCTTATCGATCTCTTTGAATTTATTATCTTCCATTGTGATTTTCCTCTTGTCCTTCATATAAAGAGCCCTCTTTGACCAGGCCATCTTTTTTAAGCAGTGATTGCAAGGTGGTGATATCAGCCGACAAGTTCATATAATCATCTTCATGCAAAGACTCGTTGATCGTCTTTAAAGCCTCATTAATTAAAAGGATCGTTTTGATGAGCTGGCTTTCTGCCTTATTAAACTCTTCGCCTTTTGCGCCGGTCTTTAGGAGGGTCTTATAATTTTCTAAGATCTTAAGCAGGATCGGCAAGTAGTAATCATATAATTTATCGATCTTGGCGTCGTCATCATCGTCAGCACTTAATTCGATCTGTTTTAAAAGTAAACAGGTCTGATTTAAACCGGAAGCGATCTCTTCTTGCGGGATCCCGTTATTTAAGGCATTGATCTTGGCAATATATTTTTGGGCCTCGCTAGTATAGATCGGTGTCTTTTCTTTGACCTTGGCTGGCTTTTCTTCTTTTTTCTCATTTTTGAAAAGCTTCAATAGCGAAACGATCTGATCATAAGTAGAGGCGTGCATATCGCCAAACTCATCTAAAGACATGATCACTTCTTTATTCTTGGCAATATAGAGATCTTCAAAACTCTTATAAGAGCCGTTCTTGGTGACCAAGGCGATATCATCGTAGATCGGCAGTTCATAATGTTCCTTAAAATATTCTCTTAAAGTATCATCGATCTTGGACTTATCCGCATTCGAGACAAAGGATTTTTCGCTGTCTTCATATTGATGCGTATAAGCCTTGCGGGTAGCTTTCCGTCTTTTGCTGCTGTTTTGAGGGCGCTTGTCTTTTTTATAAACATTATTAAGGATGCCAAAAAAGATAAAACCGATAATAAAGATCGGGATAAAGGAAAAAACTAGACCGGTGAAGGGGCCGATGATATTGACAAAGACGATCAAAAAGATAATTAAAGGAAATATACGACCATTTCTCATAGCTATCATTATACACTAGCTTGAAAAGAAAATGTCAGCAAGATGAAAATATAAGTTCGTCTTTTTTTAAAAAAGATCTGCCGTTTAACAGGAGATCTGAGATCCAATCTAAAACATTGGTCTAAGCTTTAGAAATTTTAGCCGCCGAAGACTTGGACCCAGTGATAGGTTCCATCGCTGTAGTAACAGCCAACAGCGATGATGCTGTAATGGGGGCTTAAGATATTTTCACGATGACCGCTGGAGTTCATCCAATCCGTCATGACCCAAGACGGGCTGGTTTGACCCATAGCGATATTTTCGCCCATGTACATTAAATTTTGCGGGAAAGCTGTAAAACAGCTGGAGCCATCAGGGCGATCATGCGAGTAATATAGTGCAATCTCTTCGGCCCTTATATTAGCCGTCGATGCTAAAGACGGATCCCAGTTCAAAGCTTCAAGACCCGCTTTAGCGCGTTCTTCATTGACTAAAGCGAAAACGCTTTGGGCATAGCTTTGAACATGATAAGCACTGGGTTCTTCAGGCTTACTTGATCCACCTGTTGAACTACTTCCTGATGAGCCAGATCCAGATGAGGGCTTGTTGTTTGATGATCCACTACCACTAGGCTTAGAAGTGGTAGTTGAACCTCCACTTTGTCCAGCATTAGGTGTAGATACTGTTTCTTTAGGTTTTTCTTCTACGGTAATAGTAACTTCATGTTTAACTTCATTGCCTGAAGTATCACTTGCTGTAACAGTAGCTTTATATTCACCTGCTTTATCAGTATCTACATCATCAGTATTAATAGAGATGCTTACATCACTTAGATCAGTAGCTTCAAAGTCTTGTTTTATATCGGGAAGATCATCACCTTCTTCAATAGTGTAAGAGTCTTTAGTTTTAGTAAACTCTGGAGCTATTGTATCTTGCACTATGACATCAATTACTTCTTGTTCATCATTTAAGGTAATTAGAATAGCCTTAGAGCCAAAGTCTAATTTAGATGGATCTAATTCTTTAGAGTCAGATCTGACATTGCCATTAGCGTCCATCTTTGGTATAACAAGTTTAATAGTAGTTTCCGCTAATTCTTCTTCGCTTAGATTAGATACATCGATGTATTTATCTAAACTAAGATCAAGATCACTGCCAAGTTCAACAACTAGATCTTCATTTGCCAAGAGTATTAACTTGTCTTCCTCTTGATTTTGACACGCCTCTAAACCCAGCAATAGCACCAGTGCTAAACAGATATTTATGCATTTTTTAATGAGTATCTCTTTTCCCTTCTTTCTAAGATCATTATAAATAATATAAGCTTGTTTTCTACTTTTTTTCCATTTTTATTTCCTTGTTTTTTAAATTCGCTTTTAGATGATTGGTGTTACAATGATTAAAAGGAGTTATTTATATGGATATCCAAGAAAGAATTATGAGAATGCGCGAAAAAATCGAGCGTGTTAAAAACTATAAGGATGTGGAGTTAGAACTTTGCGATGATGAAGTAAAAGCTAAAGCCTTAAAGATTAAGGAACAGACAGTCACTGTTTTAAATGATGCCCTTGTCAAGATCGAAGAGACCGGCAAGGAAAAGACATCGAGCTTGGAGCTTGAAGAATTTATTGATAAGATCGAAGCTCGTTTTAATGAGGCCTATTATTATTCTTTGCATCGCATTGACGATATCATCAAACCTGAGACAGATTTTGACGAGTCTTTGAATGAACTGAAAAGCGGCTTGAGCGATCTTGGCAAGAGTCTATATACCAATATGAAGAACTTTGCCCAAGATGAAAATACGAAAGAAAGCTTAAAGAAATTAAAGGATGCCGCTAAGACGATCCTTACAAAATCCAAGGAAGCCTTTGAGAATAAAGATAAGTAAAAGAGCCGACTGGCTCTTTTTAAATGCGTTTGATCACTTTTGCGGGGTTTCCGGCGACAACCGTATTTTCTTCAACATCTCCTATGACAACACTGCCTGCCCCGATTACTGCCCCTTTTTTAATTGTGACGCCACCTAAGATGACCGCACTAGCGCCGATCCAGACATCATCTTCAATAATGATCGGCAAAGAGCGCTCAAGACCCTTTCTTCGATCTTCGGCGTTCAAAGGATGGCTAGGGGTATAAAAACCGACATTAGGTCCGATCAAGACATTATCACCGATCTTGACGACATTGGAATCTAGGATCGTCACTCCGGTATTGAGATAGACATTTTGGCCAAAATAGGTATTACAGCCATAATCGATGAAGATCGGCGCTGTAAGCTCAACACTATCATCGATCTGCCCCATGATCCCTTTCAATCGACTTTGATCGCCTTTTTCGTTAAAGATCTTAATTGCCTCATGGGCTTTCTCTCTAAGGGCAATAAGCTTGGCATCATTTGAAAGGTACCACTCGCCCTTCAACATTGATTCAAAACTGTCCATAAATCATTTAAAGCCCCTTTTAGGGGCTAATGCTTATAACAAATTAAAGAATTCTTCGACAACCTTAGCGAAGTGGCCTTGGCAAACTAAGTGATGATTGCCGATCGGCTTGGTCGTAAAGTAATCCATATCAGAATCGAGTTTTAACACGATCTGGGTGCGGCATAAAGCTTCTTCTTCCAGATTGCGATCAATGCAAGCATCTTTGACAAAATGGCGCGACAGATCACCTGAACACTTAAAGATCGTTGCATCACCTTCTTCAATATGACCGGCAATCGCAACCCCAAGACCTGATTCATAGTGCGTCTTTAAGCAATAACGGCAGGGCATATTCAAAGGCAGGGTGCAATGGGCCAATACAATCTCATCATCCTTGCCATGGATACGGCTGGGGTTACACATAAAGACTGGCTTGTTGGAACATTCGCCCAAAATGACCATTGAGATCAAAGACTGCATATCGCCTTCACAACCAGCATAAATACCTTGAGCATTTAAGATCGCCAAGCCTAAGCAACCTGTATTCTTGTAAGGCTCTAAAAGATCGAAGCAGCGGACAGTCATCGCTCCTAAACCGTATTTATCCTTAAGACGAACCAAGGCCCCATAGATCTCAAGCGCTTTTTCTAATTCGTCCTTATCGAACTCATGTTTCTTAAGATCAAGTGTGTATTCGTTATCTTCATAAGAATGTTTATTGATCTCCTCGTAGAATTCATCCATCGAGATATTGACAATCTCCATGCCGGCTACTTCTTTAAGTTTGACTGGGTCGACATCAGATGAGATGAGCCAATTTGAAGGAGCTCCAATCTGTCCTAACTTCATGCCCCGTACTTTGAGCCAAGCCTTTTGTGCTTGCATCATATTCTTAAGGCGGACAGCCATCTCTTCTTCGTTACCGTGTAAGATAAGACCTTTGCGACCATTTAACTTAAGATAAGATAAGATCTCCATCGAAGCAGCTAAAGAGTTATTCTCACCACTAGTCAAAATAATAATAGGGTCAGCCAGTTCGTTTAAGCTGGCCTTAAACTTACCCTCGACACCGCCGCCGCCGATAAAGACAGCTTCTGGTGCCCCCTCTACATGACCATCGCGATGAAACTCGATCCCCGCAAGATCACCAATGCGCTTGATAAAGGCATAGTTTTCATCATTGCGCTTCTCGACATCTGAATTCATGCTTAAAAAATAACGCAAATTAACATCTAACATTGTATATTTCCTCCGTCTTTTATTCTAACAATTTTAGAAGATAAAATACAGTTTGATAAAATAATAATTAACTAAAAAGGAAGATAATCTTTTTCCATGATATAATAAGTTTGTAATAACTCTTCTCTTTGTGCTACGGCATAAGCCAAATGCATATTCTAATTCTTCTAAGTATCTTCTGGACGGTCATGAAAAGCTTGTAATAATTTCGCTGTTGAAACAATTTATAAAACACGTTAAAAACACAAATACGCAAAGTACAAGGGGGTAAATTTAGAAATGTTTAAAAACAGCTGCACCCTAAGAAAAACCGCAAAAGTCGTCTTGTTCATGGCGCTGTCTTTGTTTATGGTCTCTTGTGAAGCAGATCATTCGTGCAAAGTAATTGATGAGAATGCAAGTGATTTGACAGAAAGTATGCGTCATTTTTTCGACAGTGAAGTCAACTCCTATGCTGAAAGCCCAAATTTTATGGCAAAGATCATTTCTTTAGATAAATTAGCTTACGATTACGAAGAGCCTGTTATAGGAGATTCTTATATCTATAAGATGATCGTAGCTATTGCGCCCCACTGTGATCAGAAAATAAGCATTGATTACTTTAATTTCAGCTTATCTGATGAAGCCGAAAAATATTACAACGAGTTTCCTTGGCTATCTAGTTACGCCATGTTCAATATCCCGTTTTTTGAGAGTTTTGAATTACCGGAAGTTAATGGGGCCCATGATGCCCAGGCATATCGTTTTGATCTTACATTTGATAATGCTGGAAATGAAAATCAAAACAGTTACGGATTAGATGATGCAGCCTTTGATGAAATGATCAAAGAATTAAATATCCGTATTGGTTATAACGGCAAAGAAGATAATATCAAGATCACTTTTTGTGATGATATGCATTTCTATCAAAGGCTTGATGACATCCCAGCAGACCGCGAGGACCTTAGAGAGCTATTTATTAATGGAAACAATGGATCTCAACAAGTTGGTGGCTATTTCACAAAGAAAAATGAATGAGCTATGATGAAAACCACTCCTTTAAACAACATCTTATTAGAGATACTAGTTGCCATCGGCTTTTTAAACCTGAGTTTCAGCTTTTTATTGCTGGATCTTATCCTGCCCCTTATCGCCTATGGGCTTTTGATCTTTGATCTCTATAAACTTGTAAGTTACGGCCCATTATTTAAAAAGGCGCTGCTTCTCACTTTTATCAAGGCCATGTTGTTTATCACGAGTATGAGTCTTAGCGCTGGACGCCTTTATTTAGAGTATGACGAAATCTATATCATCATCGGCGCCTTAAACCTGTTTTTAAACCTCTTGCTTTTTATTTTGATCTATAAGGCGTTTATCAAACTTTGTGAAAAAGACGCTAAGTCTTTGATCTCAGCCTATATCGTTTGGTATATCTTTTTGACTATTCTGGCGCTTCTTAATTATCATGGCTTGCTCATACCATTATTTATGGTTATTTCTTTGGCTTTGATCCTCTATAAAAGCTATTGTCTTTTTAAAAAAGATCTTCTCATATCATATGCCTCATTTAAGACTCCTGTCCTTTTAATTTGTATCTTGAGTGGCGCTATGATCTTGGGCATATTTATTAATCATTATTTCTTTGCCCGCTCCAGCTATGATTACCAAGTCTTTATAAACCAAGATATTGCGATCACTAAGATCGATGATACAGTTACAAATGATCTTTTAAAAGAAGACCTCGACTATCTTCAAAAAACTGAAGATATCAATGTTCTTGTTGAAAGCGAAGACTTTCTAAACGTCAAAACGCTAATTGCTGATTTAGGCGATGAAAAATACATCATCCACTATCTTTCCTTTTCGGACATGGAATTTTATGGCAGCGAATATATAAGAGTCGATCCCTTAGCTACAGCTTATGATATCCATATGGTTCCTTTATGTGATAAAGATGATAAGACCTATTATGAAGATATTAAAGAGTATGCAATAGGTGAAAACGAATCCTTTGACTTTGAATTCTCCTTTTTTAAAAACAGCACTGATCAGCGTGCCTATATCGCCTATAAAGTAAGTGAAGATGATGAACTTCTTCACAACGGGACACAGATGATCAGTTTCATCCACCAGACATCCCCTTTTAACTATCCCTATGTCAATGCAAAAATGGCCGCAGACGATCTTTTAGACCACCGCATCTTCCGCTTGGCGTTTATTAATATCAACTAGCATGGTGCTTTTGTTATAATGGAGATAGAGGTAAATAGCATGAAAAAAATACTAAGCACTTTATTCATTCTGACTCTTTTATTGAGTCTTGTGGCTTGCCAAGGCGAAAAGTTAGATGCGAAAGAGATCTATCAAAAGGCCAATGCCGAAATGCAGAAACTTGACTCTTACGCTGTCAAGGCCGTAGCAAATATCGATCTCAGCACAGGCGAAGAAAACAGCTCTTCCCTTTCCTTTCCGATCGATATGGAAATGGTCTTTACTGACCTTTCTAGTGATCCTGATGTCTATCTAGGCATGAATATCGATGCCTTCGGCCTTAATACTTCATCTAAGATATATGAAGTAGACGGCGTAGTATATACGGATGTCGACGGCCAAAAAAGCTATCAGGAAGGCGCCGATTTTAAAGCCGAAGATTATATGATGACCGATGATCTCTTTTTGGAAGACATCGATCTAAGTGTGACAAAAGATGGCGAAAACTATCATCTGGAATTAGAATTAGATAATGATACGCTTATGGAAGTGATGAATGGACTATATGGCGATCAAGGCTTAGAAGCTTTCGATATCGAAGGCTTTGACTTCCATGACATCACCGCCAGCATGAATATTACCAAAGATTATTATGTCGATGATATCAAGATCAACTTCGGCATGTCGATGCTGGGGATCGGCAATATCACGATTACCTGCACGATCGATTATCAAGACTTCAATAATGCCAGCTTGCCAAGCTTTGATCGAAGCGAATATATCGATAGCACTACTTATTGATCTTTATTTTCTGATATTCTTTAGAAACGCTCACTGTCGTTTCTAAGAAGGCTAAATACAGCGCTCTTAAAGGTTCCTCAAGTTCTTGAGCGAGCCTTTTTTTCATCTCTTCTTCTCTTGCTTTGTCAAAAATCGCTAAGCCCTTTTCTTTTTTATACAAGGCAATATCCGAAACGATCTGCATTCTTTTTAAAAAGAGCTCTTTCATCATTTCATCGATCTGATCGATCTTCTGGCGCTTCTCATTTAGATCCATTCTTCTTTCTCCTTTGCGCTATCAGTACCGCCGCCAGCATCAGCGCACAACCGATCAATTCGCTGACGCTTAGCGTTTCATGTAGAAAAATCATTCCTCCAAACAAGGCAACGACCGCCTCTAAGGACATGATGATCGAAGCCAGATAGGCTGGCGTATGGCGTTGGCCGACGATCTGTAAAGTATAAGCCACCCCAGTCGATAAGATACCGGTATATAAAAGCGAGATGCTGGCATCCATGATTGCTTGGATCTTGATATCTTCCAAAAATAGCGCCAAAACTAAACTGAACAAGCCGGCAACGACATATTGAACAAAGGACAGGGCTACCGAATTGACGTCAGCGCCAAAATGACCGACCAAGCTGATCTGAAGGCCAAAGAAAAAGGCACAGAAGATCACTAATAGATCGGCTGTTTCAAAACTTAGATCTGCCCCCGTCAACAAAAACAGTCCGACCAGCGCGATCAATAACGCAAGGGCGACCCTAAGGGTTACTTTTTCCTTAAAAAAGATGAAACCGATGATCGGGACAAAGATCATATAGAGCGAAGTAATAAAACCAGCCTTGGCACTTGTGACATAGGGCATGGCTAACTGTTGAAGATTGGCGGCAAGCGCGATCGTGATGCCAAGTGCGATCCCTAACTTGAGACATTTATGATAGTCGATCCCTTGACGGTTAAACACAAACAATGGCAAAAGCGATAAAGCGCCTAAAAGAAAGCGAACGCCATTAAAGGTAAAAGCTCCGATCACATCGGCTGCCGTGCTTTGAAAGATAAAAGCCAGACCCCAGATCGTCGCCGTAATAAGTAAGACCAGCTCACCCTTAAAACTCTTATTCATAGCTAAAAGATTTTAACACATTTTCCATTCATAT
This sequence comes from uncultured Erysipelotrichaceae bacterium, assembly GCA_944325935.1. Classification (GTDB taxonomy): domain Bacteria; phylum Bacillota_I; class Bacilli_A; order Erysipelotrichales; family Erysipelotrichaceae; genus JAHHTG01. The sequence goes on from CALVCF010000051.1 coordinate 18,341, forward strand.
TTTCTTATTTCGCCATCTTTCAGCTGCTACCTTCATTTTTAGTCCCGTTTTAGCGCATTGAGTACAGGAAAGAAAACGCGCTATAATAATGTTATGGATGAAAAGATCAAACTTTTAAAAGATTATTTAGATAAGTCACAAAAGGTCGTCTTTTTTACAGGAGCTGGCATTTCAACAGGCAGCGGGATCCCTGACTTTCGTTCCAGCAACGGTTTATATACGCAAGATCTCAATGCCGAAGGATATTTAAGCATTGATTATTTTAAAAAGGAACCGGCCCGCTTTTATGATTTCTATCGCCGCTATATGGTCTATCCCCACGCCTTGCCTAATCTCGCTCATAAGTTTATTGCCGCTTTTCCTAAGACCACTTGTGTCATCACACAAAACATCGATGGTTTACACGAATTAGCGGGCTCCAATAAGGTCATCGCACTTCATGGCAACATCTACCATAATCATTGTCTTAAGTGCCATCAGTTTTATGACCTCGATTTTGTCATGCACGAATATATCTGTCCTAAATGTGGGGCGATCATCAAGCCTGATGTCGTCTTGTATGGTGAGGCCTTAGCGGAAAACAATATCTATGAAGCGCTTTTTCATATCGAACACGCCGATCTCTTGATCGTGATCGGCTCAAGTTTGAGAGTTTATCCAGCGGCCGGTCTTTTGGATCATTTAAAAGGCAAGCTTGTCATCATCAATAAAGATAGCACTTATTATGATCGACGGGCCGATCTTGTCATACATGAGGACATCATCGAAATAGTCAAAGCTCTATCATAAAAAACCCCTGATCTATGCATACAGGGGCCATATTTAATGTATTTTTTTAATGCAGCTCTTTTTTATAAAAGCGCCAAAAGCACAAAGTTCAAGACAAAGAGCAAGGTGCAGACAACTAAGATTGGATGCAGTTCTTTTGCCTTGCCTTTGATGATCTTAACGATGCAATAGGTGATGAAGCCTAAGGCAATTCCATAAGAAATGCTGTAGCAAAGAGCCATGAAGATACCGGCAAAGAATGCAGGAACCGCTTCGCTTAGATCGGCCCATTCGATCTCCTTGAAGGATGAAGTCATCATGACACCGACGATAACTAAGGCCGGTGCTGTAGCTGCATAAGGTATAGCCGAGATAAATTGTGCTAAGAAAGCTGAAAGCGCAAAACATAAGGCAACAACGACCGAGGTAAGACCTGTGCGGCCGCCGGCGCCAATGCCTGAAGCCGATTCCACGAAAGTCGTCGTATTCGAGGTGCCAAATAAGGCCCCGATACTGGTAGCGGTCGCATCTGCGAATAAAGCCTTGTCAAGACGTGATTTGAAACCGGCAGAATTTTCCATCATCTCTTCATCTTCTTTGGAGAAGATTCCAGCTCTGCGTCCTGTCCCAATGAAAGTACCGATCGTATCAAAGGTATCAGTGATCGAGAAAGAGAAGATCGTGATCAAAACTAAAGGTAGTTTTGACATATCTGTAAAGAGACTGGCGATACCGCCTTCCTTAAAGATCGCTAAGAAAGTCGTGGGAAGGGCATTGATCGCTTCAGAGAAGTTGGTCGTATCCTGCATGCTGGTAACACCAAAGGGGATACCGATGATGGTTGTAACGATAATTGCGATCAAGATCGCGCCCTTGACATTTTTAACTGTTAAAATGATCGCTAAGGCCAAGCCGATCAAGAAGACCCAGAATACAGGTTGATTCAAGGTCGCTATTGCTGGAACGCCACTGGCGAAATTGACAAAGCCGACATTCAAGATCCCGATATAGGCTACGAAAATGCCAATGCCGCCGCCGATCGCATTTTGTAATGAGACGGGGATAGCCTTGATGATGAATTTGCGGATCTTGGTAACAGTAATGACGATATTGACAATACCGCAGATGAAGACCATCGATAAAGCCTGCTGCCAAGTAAAACCCAAACCAAAACAAACGGTATAAACAAAAAAGGCGTTAAGACCCATGCCCGGTGCTTGCGCATAAGGGACATTGGCCACAAGGCCCATGATGAGTGTACCGATGATCGAAGCAATGATAGTAGCGAGGAAGACCGCGCCCCACTCCATACCTGATTGCGAAAGAATGCTTGGATTGACGACGATGATATAGGACATTGCAAAGAATGTCGTTAAACCAGCCATCAACTCCGTCGAAAATGTTGTTCCATTCTCCTTCAGCTTGAAAAACTTTTCCATCTTTTCCTCCCTTAAAAAACAAACGCGGGTTATTAAATATATAACCCGTATTCACACCCATATACTAACAGATGAATTATGTTTTTAAAAGACTTTTTAGAAAATTGGCAAATATTTTACAAGTATTTAATTTTGTTCTATGACAAGTAAAACGCATAGTACTCATCAAAGGTAATATCCAAACTTGCATAGTGGGTGGAGATCTCCTTGCCCACATAGCGATAATGCCATGGTTCGCTTTGATATCCGGTCACGTCTTCTTTCCCATCGGGATAACGCAGGATAAAGCCGTATTCGCTGGCGTGCGACTTAAGCCATTCACACTCTTCATAATAAGCAAAATCCCCAAGAGCTTGTCCTTCATAAGCCACAATATCAACCGCTAGACCGCTTTGATGTTCGCTGAAACCCGGACGCGCCGAGAAGGTATCAGCTTCTTGTTGACCATAGCTATAAACATAGTTATTGTAAAGATTCTCTTGTGTAACATATGAGCGATAAGGACTTGTGACAAAAAGGCTCATATCTTCCTTGGAGTTAACACAGTCGTCCATCATCTGATAGAGGTCTTCTAAGATATCGCTTCTTAGTTCCCCTCTTCCATAATTGGCATCAATTTCTACTAAATTATCTGGTACGTAATTTTGATCTAAGACATGATGCTTATTCACAAGCATCGTTTGGTCCTTGCTGGTATCGGCTTCCACATAATCGACATAGTCGATCGTATCCATCTCGCTGTTGACAAGTTCGACGACCGATCGGATATAGGCCTCTTCGCTAATATAGTTTTCCTCATTCAAAGTTGAAGCCAACGCTTCATAACGCTCTTGGTTTGAGGCGATATAATAGCGGTCGTTTTGAAAGATATTATCAGGGTCTTCTTCACCCCTTTTTTCTAACATCGCTTCGACATCTCTTATGGTCAAATGATCAAAACGCTCATAGAGTTCTTGACCATGGACGTAGTCTTCACTGTTCATGCCATCAGCTAAGGCCAACTCATAAGAGATCGAATTGATGGGGTATTGAATAATGGTGCTTTTAAGCTCTTCATCCAGCAAAGCCAATTCCTTAGCCTCATCTTCACTGTAGCCAAGCTCGACAAAAGCTCTTTCGCTGATCGCGTGATCATCAAAAGATAATAAGTCGCTCATATCGATATATAAATAAGCTCCGTAAATAATACAAAGCACAAACAGGAAAGCTGAAATAACGGTTAAGACACGTTCTGGATGGATCTTCCTTCTTTGGGCCATAGTCTTACCTCCTAACGCAGTCTATTTTAACATTTTTTTAACATTCTTTCCTTAAACTTCACTCATCTTATGGCCGGTCTTATTTTCAAGCATCGCTAGCACCCAAAGAAAATAATCAGCATTTTCAACTGATCGAACTCATGCTTTCCATCATCAAATGAAATGACACTATATAAATAAAGGTATAAAAAACTCAAGGGGCAAGCCTTGAGTTTTACTTTGTTTTAGTGTTCGTTCATAACGGTATAGATCCTGTCGACCGCTTCCGCTACGCTTTCTTCATCAGGCCACATGACGTAAGAATCAAAGCCATTGGCTGGCGAATATTCCGTTGCGCCTGTACCGCTGACCGCAAAGGATTCAATATTCCACGAAGCCATGTCGTTTAGCTGCATTTTAATGAGTTTATCGATATCGTCGCTTGTCATATTGGTTTCAACACTATCAGCTAAAACATCCATAAAGTCTAAATAATTAGTGATAATGGCTGGGCTGGTAACTTTGTTGATAATACCTTGTAAGACACGGCTTTGGTTTTGGATCCTGTCATTATCGCCATTTGGCAAAGAATAACGCTCTCTTGAAAACATCAAAGCTTCATCGCCGTTTAAATGATTGGTCCCCTGTACATAACAATAAGAACCGCTGCAGAAGTCATAAGCCGATTCAACATCGATCCCGCCTAAAGCATCGACGATATTGATTAGCGACGTGAAGTTGACACGGGCATAGTAGTTGATGTCGACGCCAAAATAATTCGATACTGATTCAACGGTGCAGTCAACGCCATAGATACCAGTGTGCGTCAGCTTATCTAATTGATTCATCTGGCAAGTTTGTTCAATATAGTAATCACGCGGGATATCGATCAGTAAGATATCTTTGGTCTCGGGATTGACGACCATGAGTTTATTGACATCGCTTCTTGAGACCAGCGATACCGGCCCATAGATATCAATACCGCTGATATAGACGATAAAGGAAGAGTTTGTGACATCGACCGCATTGGCATTAGCCTGTCTTTCCCTTTCAAAGCTGTAGGTCTTGATAACTTTGGTGTTTGCATCAAGATCATGCCCGGCTTCGCTGAACATCGATCTTAGACCTTCATTTATGATAAGGACGGCCGAACTGTCGGTGGTAACTTTATCATAAGCATCCTGTAAAGAATTGTTCTCGGTGACATCTAAGTTTGTCATCGCAAGATCACTTTCAAGACTGGTGATTGCTTCATCGTTGAACTCGATATCGCCTAAAGCCATGATATCAAAAGAGCTGGCATCTTTTAGATCACCGATCTCTTCAAAACTGGAATCGCTTGAAACCAAAACACTATATTGGATGACATCGACATTAGCGCCCCCGATCTGTGACAAGACGTGGTTGGTGCGATAAATATAGTAATTGCCAAAACAGGTCGGGGCCAAGAAGATAAGGGTCAATACAAGAGCGATCTTTTTTACGACCTTTCTTTTTCTGGTAGCTAAGACCCTGATCCCAATCATCACCAGCAATAAGATCGCCACGATGATAAGAATGTATAAGATCGGCAATTTTGAATAGAGTTGTACGACAAAAAGCGCTGATGCGATAAATAGAAGCAGCAAAAGCACGAGGTTGCTGAGATTCAAGTAATCAATTTTTCTTTTCTTTTTTTCCATAAAAAGCATTCCTTTCCTAGCCTTTACAAATGAAAAACATCTAAAAGGCTATAAGATATATCGCTTATAACAACATAAAGCTGTGAGCCATTGCCCACGCCTCATCATTCTACCATTATTTTGAAATAAGGCAAATCGCCCTTAGTCTAACATCCGTTATATAGACCCTTTTTCGCTAGCTGTTTTATAGTACTTATTCTTTTTTATCATGAAGATCGTTTTGCTGAATAGTTCTTAAAGCTACCTTCTCCACTCTTTCATGAATGCCAATTCTTAAATTTTTCTTAAGTAATGGTCCAGCACCTTGTGCTTTAGATATCAGCTATGGTATTGATTAGTTAGATAGAAAACAAAGGGAATATAAAAATACCATTTTATTCTTTTTGATGTCAGCTTTAATCTTTGAGCGAAAAATGATCAAGAGGTCATCCCAAGATCTTTAACCATGGTAAATGATGACCGCTTCTAAACATAAGGAGGCTTTATGCAGGCAAGGTATAAAAACGGAGACAATTACAGATCTTTTAAACCACAGCTATTAAAAGCGGAATAGAAGGAAGGACAAGAAAGAGAGATCTATTTTCGCTTTAGCTATTATTTGTGTTTTGACGATTGCATCAGGAATCAGTGTTTTCGCTACAACTACCCAAAGTTTTGCGGGGATGACAAGAGGCGACAGATGGCAAAGAGTATCTTCAGGAGCAGTAAGAAAAACCACAACCGGCAATCCCTGGATCAATTGGACAGATTCTGATCATGGCAATACCCATAGACAGTGGTTTGCGATCGTCCCCAAAAACGCATCTTACAGCGCTGGGGAAATTAGACTA
>CALVCF010000052.1 GCA_944325935.1 uncultured Erysipelotrichaceae bacterium
TTCTGTCCGTCGGACCAGAGATTTGCTTACAGCTTCCTTCAGATTCCACCTCACGATGGACACCCTTGCTGTTCAGCTATACACTTCCCACTATCTGGGCGTGTTCGGGACTTTCACCCGTTAGAGCGCGCTCATGGCGTGCAAACCAAAAAAAGATCACCGCTTGAGTGATCTTTCAAAATACTTTAGGAAATAATGTCGCCCAGTTTGACCTTGCCCAGTTTCTTTTTAAAACTTGGGGGATCACTGCCTTCTTCGGTCTTGATAAGAATGACCGTATCATCAAGACCGGCGTTTTTAATGGTCTTTAGATCGACTTCGACAATCGGATCACCAGCTTTGACCGTCTGACCCTGGACAGCCAGCGTCTTAAAGCCTTTCCCTTTTAACTTGACGGTATTGATGCCAATATGGACCAAAAGGCCCGTTCCATCTTTCATCCGTACCGCAAAGGCATGTCCGCTAGGATAGAGTACTTCTAAAGTACCGTTTGAGGGAGAATAGACCTTAGATCCCTTTAATTTAAAGGCGACCGATGGCCCCATCATCTCTTCTTTGAACATTATGTCTGATAGATTCTTAACATCGACAAGTTCAGCATCTGCTGGCGCGATGACACAATTATCATCATAAGTTCCCAAGTTTAAAGTTTCTTCTTTTTTAAATCTATCAAATAAACCCATAAACAACTCTTTAAGGGGGACTAGATCCCCCTTTGATAACTAAGCTTTTGCCTCTTGTTTTTTACCTAAGAAGTAAGTGACTGCAAAGGCGATGGCGACCGCGATGACCATGACGGCCAACGAAATCCAAAGGTTGGTGAACGTTCCATCTGGAGCAATATATGCAGCAAAGGAAATAAAGCCAGGCGTTGAGATCGTATATTGTGTCATGCCTAACAGACCAGCTAAGAGACCGCCGATTCCGCCACCGATCATAGCACCGATCAAAGGATAACGCTTTGTGAAAAGGACACCGTAAACCCCAGGCTCAGTGATTCCGCATAGCGCCGTAATGCCAGCGCCGGTTGCGACCGACTTGTCTTCGATCGACTTAGCGATCAGGGCTGCTGCCAAGCATGCGCCACCAACTGCAACATTGGCTGGAGCCATTCCTGTGCAGATCAGTGGGTCGCTGCCAACTTCGGCCAAAAGAGCAAAGACGACAGGATATGTGGCATTGTTCATACCGAAGAATACCATCCAAGGTGTGGTGATACCGACGATCATAACAGCCAAGAACGGAACGCTGCGATAGATAGCTAAAACGCCATCGGCCAATAGTGTTCCCATCCAGTTTCCGATAGGACCTAAGACAATCAATGTAACTGGTACGGTCACAAGGATCGTGATAAGTGGAACGAAGATCGTTCTTAAATAAACCGGCAATGTCTTGCTTAAGAAGCGATAGACGACCGACATGAACAGAACACCTAAAATAACAGGGAAGACTGTTGAATTGTAGGTAACTTGAGCTACCGGCAAGCCGAAGAAATTCAAGCCTTCAGCATTGTTGATAGTGGAATATAACAGGATCGCTCCAAGGAAGGCACCTAAGAACGCATTCGATTTTAAACGTGAAGCCGCAGAGAAACCGATAAAGACCGGTAAGAAATAGAAAGTGGCTTGATTGATCGCGTAGACGATGGTGTAGGTACCAGAATCCGTCGTTACGCCCGCAAAGGTCGTCAACAGAGTTAAGACAGCTCCCGTCAGACCGCCGGCGACTAAGACTGGAATGACTGGTGAGAAAGTGCCGCCGATAAATGATAGGATTCCATTGACGATCCCGCCTTTTTCACTTTTGGAATCGACCGTCGATAGATCTTCGTCGACTTCACCGGAAGTTTTGATCTTGGTATTTCTCTCAAATTCCTCGTAAAGACTGGCGACATCCTGCCCGATAACAAATTGATATTCACCATTTTGTACGATCAGATTGATAACGCCGTTGATCGCTTTAGCCTTTTCTTGATCAAGTTTAGAGCCATCTCTTAGCTGGACTCTTAAACGTGTCATACAATGCGATACATTTTGAATATTCGCTTCGCCCCCTGCTACCGCAATGATATCAGTGGCAATCTTTTTATAATCTTTATTTGCCATTATTCTTTTACCCCTTCTGATTTATTTTCAAAGTCACGCCATACTTTCATATCTTTGCCCCATTCTTGGCCGTTAGATTTGATAAGTTTGGAATACCAATAAAACGAATCTTTCTTATAGCGCTTCAAATCGCGTACATCTTCATCGGTCGTGTTAACAAAGACTAGACCATAGCGTTTTGCCATACCGTTACCTGTACTCAACAGATCTGTAAAAGACCAAGGGTTGATACCGAAGATCTCAACTCCATCTTCGATCGCCAATCCGATATTATAGATGTAATCGCGCAAGTAATCGATCCGGTAGCTATCGTGGATCTTGCCCTCGCTATCGAGATCTTCATGAGCGCCATATCCAAACTCAGTGATAACCATCGGCAGATGATAGTGATCCCATAGATAACGCAAAGCATAGCGCATTGAAACAGGATCGATATGCCAATCCCAATCTGTCACTTCCACATAGGGATTGCGCGCCATAGCATATTCGCCAGGAAGATTGGGATAAGTGAAGTCCCCTTTAATACCAGTCTTATTAAGACCGATCTCTTGACGATAGCTGGGATCGGGAGCTTTACCGATATCGCTGCGATAACAATTGACCGCAATAAAATCGATCTTAGCTTCCTTGATGAGCTCCATATCGCCAGGGCGAATATCGGGATGAATATCATTTTCATTCCAATAACTCTTTATGAAGCTTGAATATTCGCGATAGACGTAAAGATCATCCCAGACCTTTTGGGTCAGCTCCTCCGCATTCATTGCCCCGATCTGATCTTCCGGTCTCCCAGTTAGCGGATAGATCGGAACATAGCCAGGAACAGGTCCGATCTTGCCACCGTCAACTAACTCATGGCAAGCGATGACCGCCTTGGCGTGGCAGAGGTTCATAATGTGGTTGATATCCCACTTTTCTTTAAACCAATCGGTGCAGCCTTTTGACACACCTAACCAGTCGCCATAGCAGATCTGCATGTTTTGTTCGTTGATCGATAACCAGTATTTGACCCGATCGCCAAAATGTTTAAAACAAACCCGGCAATAGTAGTCAAATTCATCGATGATCGCCCGATCATGCCAACCGCCATACTTCTCATCGACCCAACATGGCATATCATAATGATACAAGGTCACGATCGGTGTGATGCCATTAGCCAAAAGCTCATTGATGAGATCATCATAGAATTGAAGGCCCTTTTCGTTGATCTTGCGATCAGAACTGGGGATGATCCGCGACCAAGAGAAAGAGAAACGGTAGCTTGTGAACCCGCACTCTTTCATCAAGGCGACATCTTCCTTAAAATGATGATAATGATCAGCAGCGATCGAATTATCGGTATAAGGTTTTTTTGTTTGCGAATTGAGGTCGATAATCGCCTGAGACCGACCATCTTCTAAAGTAGCCCCTTCTACTTGCCAAGCAGCACTAGAAGCTCCCCATAAAAAACCTTCCGGAAAAATGGGATTTTGCTTATGTTTCATGCACTTACCTCCTTTTGTCAGCGCTTACAGTAGTATTATATCTAATCGCTTACATAGTTATGGTCTCGCGTTTTGGTGCTATTGGTATCAATGTATGATACCAATATTGCGCATTTATGATATGATTTAGCTATGAAGAAGACTGAAGGCTATAATCCACGCAATTTCAATTTGATCTCCGTCTTATTAGAGATCTTAAATACCAACGATAAAAACAACGCATATTTTACGATCGCCGAATATATGCTGGAACACTTTAGCGACTTGTCTGATACCAGTATCTATAAGATTGCGGAAAAGTGTTTCGTCTCACGTTCCACAATCCAGCGTTTTATCAAATACATTGGTTTCGACTCTTTTACAAGTCTAAAGAATAAAGTCTTTGAAAATCAGATCCATTCGCAATCTTATGTCATATATGCGCATAAAACTGACTTTAAAAATTACCTCAAAGCCTCGATCGATAAAATGATGGAAGATATGGACAAAGCCTTAAGCCATGACGATTATAAGAGACTGACCAAACTGCTTTGCGCTCATTCAAAAGTCTATATCGCAATGGCCGATAACTATATATCTATGGGTGAAGAATTCCAAAAAGAAATGCTTTCCCAAGATAAGCTCATCCGCCTTATCACCAACAAGACAACTGACTTAGAGAGCATTAAAGAAATCGATCGCGCAGATCTTTTTATGGTGATCTCCGTTACCGGCAACTACGCTCATGCCAATAAAAAAACGATCAATGATATCAAGGCCCACAAGGTCCTGCTTACCATCAATCGCAATCAAGATCTAAGCAAACTTTTTGATGAAGTCATCTATCTCAGCACAATGACCGTCGATGTTGATAAAATCACCCGCGGCACGCAGAATGCCTTTACCAAATATGGTGTGACTTATTTCTTAGATCAACTCTTTTCAGCATATGCTGACCTATATGATCAATAGACCGATCTGATAGACTAAAAAAGTCACGATATAGGCGACCGCCAGTTGGAAAAATCCCTCTAACAAAGTCCATTTGAGGCTTTGCGACTCGCGATAGATCATTACCAAAGTCGCCACACAGGGGATATAAAGAAGACTAAAGACCATCAGGCAAAAGGCATTCAAACTGCCAAAACCAATAGCGTTTAGTGATGATAAAAGAGCGGCCATGCCCTGCGCCGATGAGGCACTAGCGACCCCAAATAGGACCGCGCAGCTTGATACGACGACTTCCTTGGCGCTGATACCCGCAATAAGGGCGACTACGATCTGCCAAAAACCTAGACCGATCGGTACAAAGATGAAGGTGATCTTTTGCGCCAAAAGGGCTCCAAAGCTATTTTGCATATCGCCAAAGCCGTTTGGCCCGACATTTAAAAGCAGCCATATAATGATCGTGGCGACAAAGATCGTCGTCCCTGCTTTCTCAACATAATCCTTGACCTTATCCCAAACATAGATGGCGACCGTATTGAGATCGGGCATTTTATACTCTGGAAGTTCAATGATGAGATAAGTCTCATTTTTGTGGCGATCAAAAAGATGGATGAGCCAGGAGGCGATAATGGCGACCAAAAGCCCAATGACATACATCGAATAGGCGACGATCATCGCATGACTTGCAAAGAACATCTCCGAAAATAAGATATAGATCGTTAAACGGGCATTGCAGCTCATAAACGGCGTCACCAGCATCACTCTTAATCGATCCTTTTTATTCTCCAAAGTCCGTGAAGCCATAATGGCTGGAACCGTACAACCAAAGCCCAGCAGCATCGGGATGAAGGCCCGGCCGGATAGACCTAATTTAGACATAATGCCTTCCATGATATAAGCCACGCGTGCCATATAGCCACTATCTTCTAAAAAGGCCAGGGCTAAAAAGAGGATCGTAATATTAGGTAAAAAGGTAATGACGGTCCCCACCCCGCCAATGATCCCATCGACCACCAAGGAACGCAGAGCCTCATTGACCTTGAGGACATTGAATAAATGCGTGACAAACTCACCCAACAAACCGAAAGCCAGTTCAAAATAAGACTTGATATAATCGCCGATACTGAAGGTCAAAAAGAAGACCAAGGCCATGACCACCAGGAAAAACAAAAAGCCGAAGACCTTGTGGGTCAAGATGCGGTCAACTTTTTGCGTCAATGCATCCTGTTTTTCTTTGTACAGCAAAACTTCCTTAATGATCTCTTCGATAAAGGCATATTTTTCGTTGATGATCTCATCTTGCAAAGGCGCATGCTTTGACAGTTCGGGATATTTTTCCAAGATCTCCCCATCGCTCTCTAAGATCTTCAGGGCAATAAAGCGCTCGTTTTGTTGGCTTCCGTATTTAAGGCGGAGCTCATTTATGATCTCATCGATCTTATCTTCGATCTGATCCGAATAAACCATCGCATATTCATCGTGGTGCTTGTGCGGATGCTTAGATATATAGTCATGTTCATGGATGAGGCGGTCGGGCTTATTTTGACCCTTGTGATGTATGGCAGCATGAAGCAAGATATCCAAACCTTCTCTTTTGCGGGCCGATACCGGTATAACAGGAATGCCCAGCATTTCCGGAAGACGGTGAAGGTCGATCTCCATCCCTCTTTTTTTAACGATATCCATCATATTCAAGGCCATGACAACAGGTTTGCCAAGTTCAAGCAGCTGCAAGGTCAAATAAAGCGAACGCTCCAAAGTCGAAGCGTCAACAACATTGATGACCACGTCGCATTCATCGGAAAGGATAAAGGAGCGCGTCACCCTCTCTTCCATTGTGTATGAAGTCAAAGAATAAGCGCCAGGCAAATCGACCAAATGGATCTTTGTCCCCTCTTTTATGATCTGCCCCTCTACTTTTTCAACTGTTACCCCGGGATAATTGGCCACCTTGAGATTGGCACCGGTATAATCATTGAACAGCGTCGTCTTGCCACAATTGGGATTCCCAATAAAACCGATCGTAATTTCCATTATGCCAGCTCCCTTACCTGTATATTTTTAGTAACGTTATAACCTAGGGCAAAAGAAGAACCGCGGAAGCGTACCATCAAGATCCCCTTGCCCTTGCGATTTAAGATCTCGATCTCGCTTTTGACCGTCATGCCTAAAGCCTCTAGATAACGCCTGTTTTCTAAAGGTAGATCGATCTTTAATACTTCATACTTCTTATGTAATACACCCTGATCTAATGTCATATAGCATTCGCTCCTAACTTTTAATATCATACAACAAAAAATAAAAGACCGTGAGGCCTTTATATTTAAAAGAAGATAAAAATGAAAAAATTCTACGCTGTTTATTAAAGCACTTCTTTGTGATAGCTTTGTGAAATAATACACTAATTTTTAAAAAGAATCCCTAATTTATCTTTATTACAGCATAAGTTTGTCTAAAAATGATACAATCTAAATATGTTAAGTAGCACTAATTTTGAAGATTACCGCTTACTAGATGCCGGCCGTGGTGAAAAATTGGAAACCTGGGGCAATATCATCTTGCGCCGTCCTGATCCGATGGCTATTTGGTCTTTGAACCATCCTCTTTTATGGGATAGGGCTGATGCGGTCTATCACCGCTCTAAAAAAGGCGGCGGCAATTGGGAGTATAAGAAACAGTTGCCTGAATTCTGGAAAGTTCGATATAAAGATCTGACCTTCAAGGTCCAGCCGACCGGCTTTAAACATACCGGTCTTTTCCCCGAACAAGCTGCCAATTGGGATTTTATCTTCCAAAAAATAAAAGAAGCCGGCCGTCCTGTAAATGCCCTCAATCTGTTTGCCTATACTGGGGCAGCTACCATGGTCTTAGCTAAGGCCGGAGCCAGTGTCGTCCATGTCGACGCCGCTAAAGGCATGGTCAATTGGGCCAAAGAAAACAGCCGTTTATCTAATCTGACAGATCGCCCTATTCGTTATATCGTCGATGATTGTCTTAAATTTATGGAACGCGAGATCAGGCGAGGCCGCCACTATGATGTCATCATCATGGACCCGCCCTCTTACGGACGCGGGCCAAAGGGCGAGCTCTTCCGCTTTGAAGATATGATCAATGAACTTTTAGATCTATCGTTTAAGCTGTTGAGCCCTAAGCCTTTATTCCTTTTGATATCATCTTATACGACCGGCTATTCTAAGACCGTCTTATCAAATATCGTCGATCAAAAACTAAAAGCCAGTCCATTGAAAGGAACTGTCTTAGCAGATGAACTCGGGCTAAAGATCATCGATAGTCCCTATTATCTGCCCTGCGGGCTAGCGACGAGATTGGAGTTTCTATGATCGAGATCGTATATGAAGATAATCACATCTTACTCATCAACAAGCCGATCAACGTCCCAATGGTTCCCGATAGTTCAAAAGATAAAAGCGTCTACGATCTTGTAAAAGAAGATCTAAAGACCCGCTATCATAAACCAGGCGATGCTTATGTGGGGATCGTGCAAAGATTAGATCGACCAGTCGGGGGTCTATGCCTAATAGCCAAAACTTCCAAGGCTGCCGCGCGTCTATCAAAAGAGATCAGCACTAATCAGATGCACAAGGAATACCTCGCTATCATCCAAGGTCCGCCTTTTGAAAAAAGTGGCCATTTAGAGGATCTTCTTTTAAAAGATCAAAAAACCAACATGGTCAAGGTAGATCCAAGAGGTAAAAAAGCTCTTCTTGACTATCAGCTCTTAGACCAAAAAGATGATCTGGGTCTTGTCGCGATCAAGCTTTTGACCGGGCGGCCACACCAGATCAGAGTGCAGTTTGCTTCAAGGAAACATCCCCTTTTTGGTGATCAGCGCTATAATCCTAGCAGCAAAAAGGGTGAACAGCTCGCCCTATTTAGCTATCGTATCACTTTTAGGCATCCGACCTTAAAAGAAGAAATGTGCTTTGAACTTAAGAAGCCTGGACGCTATCCATTTACATTATTTGAAAAGGAGGATCTTCTATGAGCCAAAAATTAGCGATTCGCTCCTCGTTTCTCATTGTCGTTACTCTAGCCTTGCTGGTCGTTATCTCGATCTTTAAGATCCCCTCGTTTTTGGTTCGCCAGGACCTCAAAGCCTTGGGCTATGATGAAGAAACAAGCCAGGTGATCATCGATCAAAAAATCTCAAAAGAAGTCATCGATCATCAGCTCAGTGCCGAAAATTTAGCGCCCGCTCTTAAAAGTGAAGACTTCAATAAAGACTATCTCTACCTTTACAGTTATCGCCAAGATCTCAGCAATCTAGACTTTGATCTATACGATCATCTCAAAGCGAATGACTATAGCGAAGAAGAACTCTTGAATATCTTTACGAAGCTACACGACTATGAGATCGCACCTTTGGCCGTCTTTGGCAAGGTCGATGTCAATACTTATGTCAATGACTGCCTAAGCCATGCTGAAGAAAATTCCTTTGACAATCTAAGCCTCAGCAATGATTATCTAAGGCCTTATGAAGAGGTGCAAGATGCCTTGGGGATCGGTACGATACAGGTCTTAGTGACACCTAATTATTCGCTTGACTCAAATACGCCCGAAGATCTTGAAGAGATGAGCGTACAATATGCGATCGATGGCCTCATCTTGCAAAAAGAGGCAGCTGAAGCTTTCCGCAATCTATGCAATGATATGAGTGCCAATGATATGGGCATTTATGCGATCGGCGGCTACAGTCCCAATAATAGCGGGGTCAATGCCTCTTTAGGCAACTTTAATGAATTTTCGACCGGTCTTTTAGTAGAAGTCGTCGATTCGACAAATGAAACAGTCGCCGCCTTTGAAAACTCAAATGAAGCAGCCTGGCTAAAAGATCACGCTCATGAATATGGCTTTATTTTGCGCTATCCTAAAGGTAAAGAAAAAATCACTGGCCATGAAGCCAGCGCTAATACTTATCGCTATGTCGGGGTGGATCTGGCAACTAAGATCCATGAGTCTAAATTGACGATGGATGAATATTGCCTCTTGTATCAAGACGAACTTTTTTGAAAAAGTTCCAGCCGAAAAGCGATACTGACGACCAGTTGATCTAAAGCGAACAATCTTTCCTTGCCATCTATTGGACAAGAATGGATATAAGGGGTCATTTCAAATAGAGCTTTGATGTCATCATGTTTTAAAGTGATGACATCTTTTATTTCATAGTCGAAAAGCTTTTTAAAACCAGGATGTACGAGCTCTTTAGATGGATTGAGATAAGGCTCATCGTAGACGACTTCTTTCATTTCGTAGAGATGTTTGGGGCCGGGGCCAACTTTTAAAAGATAGCCTCCTTCTTTTAAAATACGATGATCTTCCTTTATTCCTAAAGGGGCGAAAATACTGAGTACCAGATCAGCGCTTTCATCGATCAGGGGCATATGAAAGACATTCGCAACGATATAATCGAGGTCAGGACAGGCCTTTTTAGCTAATTTGATCGCCTTTTTCGACATGTCAAAGGCATAGATCTCAGCCTCGTATACCTGAGCGATCGCTCTTGTGTAATAACCTTCGCCCGCCCCGGCATCGACTATAATTGCCGGTTTGATTTTTTGCACGATTTTAATGATCTCGTCTTTGAGCACATGATAGTGGTCGCCTTTGAAAAAATCATGGCGCGCGATGACCATCTTATCTTCGTCGCCGGTTTTTTTCTGAGTATGCACTAATAAATTGACATAGCCCTCTTTCGCAATATCAAAACGATGGCCCCAAGGGCAGTCATAGGTATGCTCCTTTTTTACAAGTACAGCACCGCAATTAGGACACTTTAAAATATGCAAAAAGCTCATCCTTCCTTTTTTCCATGTCTTGATAGCCGAGCTCATAAAGCCTGCGCAGATTAGGTTTATCACCCGTCAAACGTTTGACATTGATATGCTCGCTCGGGCACATATAGACAGCCTTTTTTTCTTTCTCGAGCTTTCTTGCCAGCTCAAGCTGCCGGTTGTAGTTTAGATGACGCATGGCATAGTCTTTTGATATTTGAGGGCAAGAAGGATAGACATGCTTCATAAGATCGACGATCATTTTTTTAGCCGCTTTGCGGACGTAATCATATGGTTTAGTCGTAATGATGAGATGAAGGTCATTTTCATCCTTTAAAGATTCTTCGATCGGGATCATTTTAGTGATCCCCCCATCTAAATAATCCTTAGCTTCATAAGTCACCGGCTTGCCGATGATCGGCAAGGTACAAGCTCCTTTTAAAAGTAATAATCGATCGTCTAGATCTTTAAAACTCAAGAAAAAGGTCTCACCCTTTGTCATATCATAGACGCCAAATTTGGCATTAGTCTTATTGGTCCTGGCTTTTTTTAGATCGTAATGTTTGACAACAGGCAAGATGTGTTCAAAGAGATAGTCATAACCTACGTAGTGATGCTCTCTCAAAAGCGGGCTTAGCCCAATGAGTTTCTTATCGGCAATATGGTTAGTCGATAGATCATACAAAAAATCAATATTGCCCTCTAAAAAAGAGCCGAGATGCACCGCGCCGGTCGAAATGCCATAGGCACTGTCAAAACTTATTTCGTGATCGACCAGCCAAGCTAAACAACCGGCTGTATAGGCTCCGCGCATACCGCCGCCTTCTAAAACTAATGCAGTTTTCATTTCCTTCCCCTACTTATGTTTAAATTCGTGATAGTATTGTTCATCGATCATAGGATCGATCACAGCACCTTTTTCGGCCATGAGTTCCCACTCTTCTTTGGGATACAAGTCAAAAAAAGTCTTAGCGTCGATCTTATAACGCAGATTTCTATGGCGCACTAAATAGACATCATCTTTAAAGGATCGAACGATGACACCATTTTTAGATTTTAGGCCAAAGCCGCTTTTTAAATAAAGCTCAATATCCTTGGGATCTAGATTCATCTTACTAATTCTATAATAAAGGAGCAAAAACGTTCAATATCGAACGAATGATCAAAACCGGTAAACGCACTTTTTGGGCTTGATCCAAAGTAATTTCTTTTGATTTCACTAAGGTTGCAAGATAATCCCTTTTCATATCTTCGATCACCTGGTCGTCATAGATGAGGACGCCGCATTCATAGTTGAGATAATAAGAGCGATAATCCATGTTAAAGGTCGACATCAAGGCGACCTTGTCATCGACGACCCACAGCTTAGAGTGGATAAAACCCGGTGTATACTCATAGATCTTGACCCCGGCCTTTAAAAGCTCGATATAGTTAGCACGAGTGACCATAAAGACGGTCTTCTTGTCTGGAATATGCGGGACGGTGATGATGACCTCTACCCCGGAATGAGCAGCCATTTTTAAAGCATTGACAAGATCGTAGTCCAAGACAAGATAGGGTGTATGGATATAGACATACTTGCGGGCATGTGATATCAGCATAAAATGCGTCGAACGAGCGATATCCTCGTCATCCGTCGGCGAGTCTGAAAAAGGTAAGATAGCGCTTTGCGAATCCGGCAAGACATAGTCTTGATATTTAAAATCCAGATAGGCCAAGTTCTTTTCTTTTACCACCGAGGCATTGTAAAACTGGATAAACATGACGGTAAAATTCCAGACCGCTTCTCCTTCTAGCAAAATGCCAGTATCCTTCCAATGGCCGAAACGCACGATCTTATTGATATATTCATCCGCCAGATTATAGCCTCCGGTAAAGGCGTAGCGGTTATCGATGACGATCATCTTGCGATGGGAGCGATTATTCGTCCTTGATAAAAGTGATAAAGAAAGCGAAACAGGCGAAAAAGCTACGACTTCGATCCCTGCATTTTTTAGGCGCTCTTCAAAATTCTCGGGAAGACAGGTGATCGAGCCACCGTCATCATAGAGGAAATAGACCTTGACTCCTTTTTTGACAAGCGCGCTTAATACTTTCAAAAGCTCTTCAAACATATAGCCTTCTTTGACAATGAAGTATTCGATAAAGACAAAATGTTTAGCCTTTTTTAAATACTCGAGGACGGCATTGAAATAATCTTCGCCAGCACTAAAATATTTGACTCTCGTCTTATGATAATAGGGATAGTAGGAGTTATTCTGGACATAGGAGAAGATCTGCTTGACATTTTCATCTTCGATCGCAGTTTTATTGACATCAAAAAAGCCGCGGGCGTTGGCTAATTCGTGGATGATCTTGCCTCTGAGTTTTTTTGGGACCTTTCTTTCGGCGAATAATAAATAGATCAAGCCACCGCTTAAAGGAAGACCTAAGATGATCAAGATCCAAGCCAACTTATAAGAAGTGTTGGAGGTGCGGTTGATGACCTTGATGACCAAAAGCACATTTAAGACGATCAAAGCAAAGCGGATCCACTTGGAGTCTTGCGAAAACAAGAAAACCAGCAAAATGATCAAAATAAGCTGCACTAAAAGGATACTTCCCACAAAGAAGATCCTGGTATTTAAAAAATGTAAGACCGGATTTAAGATCTTGTTTTCAAAATATTTTCTAAAGGATCCATTCATATATCAGTTTAACCTTCTCGTTATGGTGAAATAGCGGATGATCAAAAGGCACGTTCACTTGTTCGATCAAATGTGTATTCAAGTGCTCGATCGTCTTGATCGAGGCGATATTATCTGGTGAGGTCGTAATAATAAGTTTCTCGAAGTGATACTCTTCTTTAGCGATGATTGCCAAAAGCTTGCAGGCTTCCAAGGCGAAGTGCTGCCCCCGGTATTTTGAAAAGACATGATAACCGACATGACCGTAATAATACATATACTCATTCATCTTAAAACGCAAGTCAATATAGCCGACCTTGATCCCCTCATGCATCATATCATAGCTGATGGAAGCGACACCATCTAGACTAAAGCGCTCGTCAATAACGCGCGCTTTTTTTAAGAATAAATTGGTTTTATGTTCTTTTTTAAAACTATTCACTGACAAAGGCTTGCATCAATCCTTCATAATCAGCCGTCTCATAGGCGCCGATCAAATAATCGCCAAATTCCCCATTGATAAGTTGGAATACTTCCGGAGTCAAAACGACCTTTTCACCATCTCTTTCATCTAAGATCGGCGATAATACTGAGATAAACTCATCAAGATTATCTAAAAGCGGATCACTTTGGTCATAACAATCCATATAGTAGACAGTCACACCCAAGTTAGCGGCCGCCTCCTCAACATACTTGACGGAATTTTGGCAATTAGGGCAAGCCGAATAACTGATAAGAAAGATTCCGGATCCACCCTCTCTGATCAAACGCAAGACTTCCGTCGGGGTGACCGCCAAGAAATGGTGATCGGTCGAACTCATTCCATCGTAGGCTGACATATCTACATTCTTGGCATTGACATCGATATAGTTGATCTCTTCTTGTGTTTCACAACCCATGACCGTGATCATTAAGACAGCTAATAATATCGCTAATATCTTCTTCATTCTTAAACCTCCTTTATTATCTCGACTTTCTCATAGTAGGTTTCGATATCCTCGCGCTTGGCAATATGGCCTACGACGATCGAAGCCCAATAAGCCGCGCTGGCATAATGGAAGGCTTCTAAGGCATCTGCCCCTCTTTGCAAGTCGAAGACATAGGCTCCGACCATTGCATCATTAGCGCCGGTGGTAAAATAGTTGGAATCGACAAAGGGATTAGTGTGATAAGAACCATCTTGATTTACTAAGATCGCCCCATCGATCCCTAAAGAGACGATGACGTTTTGAGCGCCTTTTTCCACGATCTTTTTCGCACCTTCGACAATGTCTTCACCGCTTGTAACAATGACTCCGACAAGATCTTCATAGTCTTCAAGATTAACTTTGACAAGCGTCGGTCCCAGTTCTAAGGCGGCTTTTAAAAGCTCGGCACCAGTGTCTAGGACAACTCTGACTCCTTTTTTTACCAAAACCTTTAAAACTTCCAACATCTTTGCAAAGAGCTCTTTTTGAACATTGCCCGAAAGGACGAAGGTATCGCCCTCATCGATCCGCTCCACTCTTTTTAAAAAACGTTCAAACTCATCATCCTTGATCTTGGGACCATGGGCATTGAGATCGGTCTCCTTATGACCGGAGATCTTGATATTGATTCTGGTATGCCCTTCGATCTGGGTAAACATCGGCCTAACAAAGGGATAATCCTTAAAAAAGCTTAAGTAGAAGTCTCTAGTGAAACCGCCTAAAAAACCGATCGCGGTCGAGGGGATCATGAGATTGCTCAAAACGATCGAGACATTGACCCCTTTGCCACCGGCATTGAAGCGTTCATTTCCCAAGCGATTGATCTCGCCGATCTTTATATCGTTATTTAAAGTAAGATAATAATCCAAAGATGGATTGACCGTACATGTATAAATCATAGATCCATTGTATCATTATTGGCGCAAGTTGGCGTCATATTCTTTATTTAACAAGTCTAAGACCCGCGTATGGACATCTTCGACTTCACTTGTCGTCAGCGTCCTATCAAAAGATTCATAGATCAAGCGCAAAGTCACCGACTTATAGCCTTCTTTGATATGTTCGCCACGATAGACATCAAAGACCTCGATCTTGGTTAAAAGCTTGCCTGAAGCCTTGTTGATCTTCTTGATCAAATCCTCAACTTTTACTTCTTCTTTCACCACCAAAGCAATATCGCGCACGATATTGGGGAAGCGGTTGATAAGCGGCGCCTTGGTCTTAGCGCCTTTGGCTTCAAACAGGGGTAAAAGATCGATTTCCAAATAATAGACATCGTTTAATTTAGTGTCGCTTAAAACATTGGGGTGCAGTTTGCCAAAATAACCCAAAGTCTTGCCTTCAAATTTGATCTTAGCGCTTTGATAGGGATGGAAATGCGTATTATCGTCATCATTTTTCCCGATCACATAACGTCCATACTCAAAACCTAACTCTTCCATCATCATTTTAAAGATGCCCTTTAAGACATAAAAGTCACTTTTGACATCAAGTTTCATCAAAGGCGATCTTTCTAAAGATCCGTTCAGGATGATCGCCAGGCGTTCGCCTGCCTCTTTATCCTTGGCATAAAGCGAAGAGACCTCGAAAAGGCCGACGTCCTTGTTGTCGTGATCGCGATTGTAATTAAGGCTCTCTAACATCGAATATAAAAGCGAAGTCCGGATATATTTATGATCGTCAGAAAGAGGCGACGCTAAAGCGATTGCCGTACCTAATGGCCAAAAAGCCTTATTCTTCTTTTCTTCATCGATCAGCGTATAGCTTATAGTCTCATTTAAACCTCTAGCCCTTAACAGATCTTTGATCTTGCGCCTGGTGCTTTGGGCCTTGGTCAATTCGCCGCAGGTCGCAGGCATCAAAGGAAGAGTCGCCTTTAAATTATCATAGCCCAATAGACGGATGACCTCTTCATCGAGATCTTCGGCGATCTTGATATCATTCATGCGATATGATGGAATGTGACAGGTAATACATTCCCCTGTTACCTCAGGCTTAAAGTCTAGTCTTCGAAAGACATCTACAACTTCTTCTAAACGATATTGCTGGCCGATCACCGCATTCAAGTGACTGACTGTCTCAGAAACTGTATATGGTTTATAAGTGCTTTGACCCCATTCTGTGGTCTTTTCAAAGCCAGATGCATCAGCATATTCGATCAAAAGATCGACAGCGCGATCCATCGCCTTCTTTTGCGCCAAAGGATCAAGCCCCTTGGCAAAACGCAAGGCCGCTTCCGTTTGCAGGCCCAGGCGATTGGCCGTCTGTCTGATTCGGGCATGGTCAAAAAGGGCACACTCGATAATGATACCGGGGGTATCATCCAAGATCTTGGTGTTTTCACCACCCATGATTCCAGCAATACCGGCTGGCTTGCCTTCGCTTGTGATCATAAGATCACCCTTTTCGATCTGATAGGTCAGCCCATCCAGTGCTTCATATTCCCCTTCATAGTCGTCAATAACGGTGATCTCTCTTTTCGGATTAGTCCTGAGATCATAGAAGTGCAAAGGCTGCCCCGTCTCCAACATGACCAAATTGGAGATATCGATGACGTTGTTGATCGACTTGACGCCATTTGAGACAAGATATTCGCGCATCCAAGACGGCGATTCCTTGATCGTTACATGATTGACGACCTTAGCTAAGAAATGCGGACAATTCGCACTTTTGGAAACAAGCGTAAATTCACCTTCTTCGCCGATATCGCTCTTTCCATCATATAGAGGTAGATGAGCTTCTCTATCAAGGATTGCCGCCATCTCTTTAGCCATGGCATGCATTGCCAAAGCATCAGAGCGATTAGCGGTTAAACCGATATCTAAGATCGTATCTTTGAGGCCAAGACGCTCTAATATGTCCGTGTCGCCAACTTTAAATTCATCGCCTAATTCTTCAATGCCGGTCAGTGAAGGTGAATCTTCGCTTAAAAGCTCCTTTTCAATACCAAGCTCCAGCAAAGAACACAGCATCCCATTAGAGGCAACGCCCCTGATCTTAGAGGGTTTGATCTCGATTCCAGGCAATTTTGCCCCAACTTTGGCACAAATGACCTTAATGCCAGTGCGGCAATTAGGTGCTCCACAAACGATATCTAAGACCTCATCGCCAATATCGACCTTGGTGACATGCAAGTGGTCGCTGTCAGGATGGTCGTAACACTCCACCACTTTACCTACGACAAGATCGCTCCCTTGGCCTAAATGTTCGACCCCTTCAACTTCAAAGCCGGCCTTGATCGTCTTGTTGACGATATCTTCTTCACTTAGACCCTTTATATCTACTAAATGACTTAACCAATTTAAACTTAAGCGCATGTCGACCTCCTAATCAAAACGTTTGAACGCCTTTAAAAAGCGCACGTCATTCGTATATAGATCACGAATATCTCTAATGCCATATTTAAGCATAGCCAAGCGCTCGATCCCCACGCCAAAAGCGAAACCGCTATATTTTTGAGGATCGATATCCGCCATCTTTAAGACATTGGGATGGACCATCCCACTGCCCAAGATCTCGATCCAGCCCGTTCCCTTACAGGTTGGACAACCCTTGCCACCGCAGACATGGCAAGACATGTCTACTTCAACACTGGGCTCTGTAAAGGGGAAATAAGACGGCCTGAAACGGATCGCACGGCCCTTGCCAAAAAGGGAATCGACCATAAACTGCAAAGTCCCCTTAAGATCGGCCAGTGTAATCCCCTCGCCTACGACTAGTCCTTCCACCTGCATGAATTGATGAGAATGCGTCGCATCGTCATTATCGCGCCGATAGACCTTACCCGGGCAGATCAGTTTGATCGGCATCTGGCCATGAGCCTTTTCTAAGACCCGCATTTGGATCGCTGTCGTATGCGTTCTTAAAAGAGTCACCGGATCGATATAAAAGGTATCTTGCATATCGCGGGCGGGATGACCTTTAGGGATATTAGCCTTTTCAAAATTATAATAATCAAGCTCAACTTCCGGTCCTTCGGCCACCTGATAGCCAAGGCCGATAAAACAGTCTTCGATCGCTTCAGACATCAGGGTCAAAGGATGAAGAGTTCCATAACTTGGCGTATAAGCATCTAAAGAAATATCGATCTTCTCTTTTTCCATTGCCTCATTCATCAAAACGACCTTCAGACTCTCTTCTTTTTCTTTTAAAGATTCAGTGATGGTCCTTTTTAATTCATTGACTTTTTGCCCAAATGCTGGCTTTTCCTCCTTGGGCAATTCTCTCATCTGCATCATGAGCTCTTGAACGCGCCCCTTCTTTGATAAGTAAGTTAAGCGAACTTCCTCGAGTTCCTTTAGATCCTTAACTTCCTTGATCGATCCAAGGGCTTCACTTTCTAATACTGAGATATCGATCATGTTGAACCTCCATTCAAATAAAAAAACCGCAACTTAAGGAACGAGTGATCGTCGCGGTACCATCCTTATTCACGTAAACGTGCTCTTAATAAGCGATAACGGGCTGAACCGGGAAGGGTTAGTTCCACCTGGCAAAAGCGAATTCAGACCATCTTTCTAAGATTTCTTGCACCACACAAATCCTCGCTAGTAGAAAAAAGTGATCTTACTACTCTTTTGTCATCGATTTACGACTTCCATTATACCTAAATCATTTCTTTTTTAAAAGTATCAGAAGTGATGAAACTATCTTCCCTTCTAAGGGCCATAATCTCTTCTTCTTCAATCGTTTGCCGCTTAGTTCTGTATTTTTGGAAAAGATAATGTTTAAAGCCACATTTCAGCTGAACTCTATAGGATCGATGGTTGTTTTTGAAATGACCGCTAAAAATGATATCGATATCATTTTCTTTAAACAGCCATTTGATCACTTCGCTTAGTGCCTCACTCATCAGACCTTTGCCCCAAAGATCCTTCGACAAGACATAGCCCACTTCGACACAGCGCTTGAAACGATCTTCCTTTTTGGGAATGAATTGAAGATCGCCGATGCTGATTGAGCCAACCACTGTATTATTGATCTCAATGGCAAATGTGTCCTTGTCATCAATATAATGATGCAAAAAGAAGGCGGAATCCTTTAAATGCTCATGGTGCGGCCAGCCCGCCATCTCCCCTACCCCTTCTTGTTTGGCATAGTTAAAAAGATCATTTAGATCATCCTCTTTAAAAGGGCGTAAGATCAGTCTATTTGTTTTTAGGATAGTCTTGCTGGTATCGATCTTCATTATTCTTCATAATACCAAAAAAAGAACACCTGAGCTCAATGATCTATAACAGCTCTCGCATAAATGTATAGAATCTTAAGAAATATCAGCTATTTTCTTAACAATAAGTTAAATTCTACAATCTTTTACTAACATGTAAGTTGTTATAAAGTATAATTTAAGCAAGGAGGACCATTATATGGAAAACTATAATTATTCTGTTGGTCTAGACATTGGTATTAGTTCGGTTGGTTTTGCGATCATTGACCAATCAAATGACGAATTGATCGAAATGGGAGTGCGCCATTTCGAGAAGGCAATCGAAGCTTCCGACGCTCGAAACAAGCGTTCCGCCCGCAGAAATTTGAGAAGAAAGAACTGGCGAAAAACACAGTTAAAAGAGGCCTTTGTTGATTTTGACCTTATATCGAAAGAGGAGATTTCAACTGAAAACTACGCTTTGTATAGCGCAAAAAATGATGGGCTAGTCCCACCGAAAGACC
The DNA here is from genome assembly GCA_944325935.1 of uncultured Erysipelotrichaceae bacterium. Lineage (GTDB taxonomy): Bacteria > Bacillota_I > Bacilli_A > Erysipelotrichales > Erysipelotrichaceae > JAHHTG01. The sequence goes on from CALVCF010000052.1 coordinate 19,613, forward strand.
GCACCGTATATCATTTGCGTTCACGAGCAATTCGGGAAAAAGTGAGCCTGAGAGAATTATTCTTGTGCATGTATAACATCTCGCAAGCCAGAGGTCATTTTTTGTTGACTGATGTCGATTTTGAATACAACAAAAACGCCATTAACTTCGATCTATTTAAAACATTGTTTTATGAGTATACTGAACCCTTCATTGAATATTATCCCGACAGAGAAGAATTTGAAGAAAAGGTATTAAAAAATGTTTTTGATAATAAATTCAATGCGAATGATCTTAAAAAGGCGGTGAAAAATCTGAACCGCGATGTGTGCCAAGAAAGTGATGTCGCTAAACTTACGCTGTCGCTTTTGCTGGTCAGAGGCAATAAAGTCGATCTGTCTAAAATAAGTGAGCGAGTCGCGACATTCCAAAACAACAGTGTCAATATCGAAAGTCTCAAAAAAAGCGACGAAGAGATTAACGAATTCTGCGCAATAGCAGTCAATTTATATGATCTGATAAATATAAGACATTATTTAAAAGACAAGGAATATATTTGTGATATCAATGTCGAAAAAATAGATGCCTACACTAAAGAACATGTCACAAATACATTGAAAAAAGACGAAAAAACTAAGAAACTATTACACGATCGCTCGGTCAAAAATATCGAAAATGTTTATCCTAACGGTCTATATCTCAAAGAAGCCAGAGCTATTCTTCGCAGACAACAAGCCTCCTATGGAAAAGATATAATAAGCGATGAATTTATAGAGGTTGTGGTTTCGATATTGTCAGCGAGAATACCCTATTATATCGGCCCATTATCCGAAGAGGCAAAAAATGCCTGGGTCAAAAAAGAGCACAGCTTTAAGTATAGTTATGACTATTCTTTAAAAAATTTCCATGCCGTAAATGTTTATGACAGCATTAAAGAATGGAAGAAACGCATGATCTCGCATTGTACCTATTTGCCAGAGGAAACAGCCCTGCCTAAAGGATCATTTATCGGTGAAACATTCAGTATTGTAAATGAACTTAATATATTGCAAGCCATCGACCAAAATGGTGAAGTGTACTGTTTAACACATGAAGATAAGATCAGACTTTTCGACAATCTCTTCCTTAAAAAGAAGAATGTAACCTTCAAAGATGTAGAAAATGAATTAGGTCTATACTCTTATGCCAATCGAAACGGAGACAATCAAAAGAAGTTCAATAATAGCTATTCTTTATATTTTTCGATCATCAATATCCTTCCAGAGTTGAAACTTTCATCAATCGAGGAAATTTTCACTTCTCGTGAAAAAGTCGATAAGCTCGAAGATCTGATCTTAAACTTAAGCCTGTTTGATGAAGAAAGCTCTAAAAGGACATTTTTCGAAAATCCGGCCTATGGATACAGCTACGATAAAGATATCGCCCAAAAATTAAGCAAGATCAAATCTAAAGGTTTCTACTCTCTGTCAAAAAAATTCATCATGGATTTCCCGCTAAACCCATCAGGAGAATCATTGCTGGAACTGTTGTTGGAAGACAATTGTGAAGATTATATCAATGAGCAGATGTATCGAATCAATAACGCGACTGATCGAGATGGCAATAGAATCGATCTAGCATCAAATAAATACGAGAGCATTCTTAAAAAGAATAACGCCTTAACGATCGATCTTCTGATCGATGACGGCAAACCGCTCATTCCGATTTCTCGACCGGTTGTAAGAGCACTTAATGAAACATTAAAAGTCTATAAACAGATTATTGAGTATTATGGTGTGCCAAAACGTTTAGTAATTGAAACAGCGCGCGATTTCAATACGCCTGATGATAAAAAGAAAAAGGGTAAAACGATCCCGCACCACGAAAAAATGCATCAATTATACAATTCTTTAATAGAACAGAAGGACGATTTTATTAAGGTAGATGAAAAATGGGAAGATATCGAAAACTACTTGGTTAAAAATCGCGACAAGATAGAATTGTATCTGCGCCAAAACGGCATGGATCTGATCAGCGGCAAAAAGATCGATCTTTACCATTTGGAAAACTATGAAATCGATCACATCTTGCCAGTCGGGTTTGGCGATGATTCTTTGGATAATAAAGAGCTGATCGAAAAAAATTTGAACGCCGCCAAAAAAGCTCGACTGCCGCTGGCGTTTATTGAAAGCGGTGACGCTTTAAAAATGGGCGTCAAAACGACAAGTAAGGAATTTATCGATAGGGTAAAACGCTTGCGTTCAACAAAGATCGGAGACGATCAGTATCTGATATCAGAAAAGAAGTATAAGATGCTTTTGCTAGATGATGAAAAAGATATCTCGGGCTTTATTGAACAAAATATCGTGGATACCAGATATATCATCAAAGAATTTGTCAGTATTATCAATGCTTACAATAAAGTTAATTCTTATAGCAGGACTCATCTGGTTACCTTGAAGTCTGCTTTCACCAGCATTTATCGAAAAGGCTTGAAATTGCGCAAAAACAGAGATGTCGGCCTGCAGCATCACGCCATCGATGCAGCTACGATCGTCATTGCTGATGCATGTTTAAATGCTGCGTTCCCACATTATGATCAAAGAAAAAACGATTATGAAGGATATCGGAATTTCATCAACAAAGTAAGCGGTCTTTTACATTCAAAAGAAGATGATGATAAAGATGTGCTCGTCAAAATGGTCAAAAACGGTTATTACTGGGCATTCGGGGTGTATCCCGACCGTTCGAGACTTTTTGAGCAAATCAAGAAGACGACCCCTTTATATTCAGAAAAAGTGTTAAAGAATTGTAGAGGTCAATTCTTTGATCAGACGATACAAAAATATAGCGAGCTAAAAGATGCCAGCAAAGATGTTTTGTCAGTTCTAGGCGTGAATACCCGCGAACATGTTTTCACTGGCGTTAACTGTGTAGCAGTAGATTTTTATAAAATCACCAAAAAACAACATGTAGCAATTCATATTCCAAAAGTTATAGTCAATGCTAAAGGCGAAATCAACAAAGAACAATACATATCATTAATAAGGGATTATTACAAGATACCTGAACTCATTGATGAAAATGGCAACCTGAAGGAGTACTATTTTAGGTTCAGGGTATTTAAAAACGATCTTATTTATGACACTAATTCTAATGTCGTTCAAAGATTTTTGCTGGGCAGTGTCGCAAATAAAAGACTAGAGTTAAAACATATCGATATCTATTCATATAACTCTATCTACAAAGAATCTGAACCGCTTTTCAAAGAGTTAAGAGCGAGGTTTGATATCAAGATCTCATCTAAAGACACAAAACACGATAGAGCTTTTGAATCTGTCAAAAGAGAAGATTTAATAGATCATGCCATTGAATATTGCTATAGCGAAACGGAGAAACATAATTACTCATCCGCCTTAAAAAAAGATGATATCTTAAATAAGGCAAAAACTTTAGGGGAATTCTGTCTACGCTTTACTTATCTTACCAGATGGATAGAAAGACCTAATACACCGCCAAGTATCACTGGGCAATATATGCCTACAGCCAACAACAATGAGATCAAAAAGAATAAAGATAGTGAGTATGTGAAATTAAAATACAACATCTTAGGTCTAAGATTCGGTTTAGACAAAAATGGCAAAATGAAAATTATGGGACCAAGGTATCACACAAACGCCTTCAAAAAGATCCGTAAAGAAAAATTCAGTTGGCAATTGTCTAAATATAGTTTATAATCTAGTTGTTCAAATAATACGAAATACTTTAATTGCAAAGGATAAGATATTTCGTAAGCTAGCAAGACGCCAATTGTGGGCGTCTTTATTTATTTAGGCTTTATAATGGGCTGGAAAACTGTTGTAATAGGTAGTGAGTGTGTAGTTTCACTAAGCTTAAATAGGATAAAGGTGATGATCGGTGACGATTACCAGAATATACCGATCAATGACATAGATACCGTTATTTTTTCTCATAATAAAGTAGTAATCACGATTCCGCTGATTGTTAGATTATTAGAAAACAATGTCAATATTTTAATATGTGACTCCAAAAACGATCCGATCGGCGTGTTTAACGCGTTCAACGGCCATTCTTTGGTCTTCAAACAATTAAATGCGCAAATTAATTGGAAAGTCACACGAAAGAAAAAACTGTGGCGCAAGATCATAGCGGACAAAATTCAAAGCGAGATAGATATCTTAAGATTCCTAGGAGTTAATTCAGCTAGCGTAGCCAAATTAAAAGAATATAAGAACAGCATATATAACGACGATTTAACTAATCGCGAAGCTGCTTCGGCTAAGCTATATTTTAAAGAGATCTTTGGCAAAGACTTCTATCGCGATGATGGCGGCGATGCCAAGAACTATGCCCTTAATTATGGATACAAGATCGTGGCAAGCCATATTTCAAAGTGCATAACATCAAGAGGCCTAATTGCGCAGCTTGGAATTCATCATGTAGGAGAATCTAACCCATTTAACCTTACTTATGATTTTATTGAACCTGTAAGAGCACTAATTGATTTATGGGTCCTACAGAATGTAAAAGATCATTTTGGCAATAGCGAGAAACAAAGACTGATCGAGCTAATGTCGGCAAAGGTAAAAATCAATGGTATGTGGTTTAGACTTAATGATGCAATAGAAGATGTGATCGATTCGTATATAGCGTTTTTAAACGAAGAAAAAGACCATGTTTTGCGCATCGATCTCAAAGATGGGTATAAACAGGATGATTAGGTTTATGCGTTTGATAGTAATGTTTGATCTGCCTGTACAAACTAATAAGCAAATCAAAATATATCGAGAATTCGTCAAAGAATTGACCATTCAAGGCTATATAAGAATCCAATACTCGATATACGCGAAGTTGTGCATAAATAGTGATTCGGCAAATACATACGCAAAAAGGCTGCAAAGAATGGCTCCGACAGAGGGAGATATAAGATATTTGATCATTACAGAGACACAGTATCAAAACATCGTAAATATCAACAATACGTACTCTCTTCGCGAGAGGGTCATCTCTAAAGACAGGACACTAATAATAGGAGGCATGAATAATGATAATTAAAGACGACAAACAATCGATTGTGCTACCGCTTGAACCAAACACCAGAAACGTTTTAATTAAAAGTGATTTGGCAGACGAGTCGATCTCATATTTGCGAAGTTATTTTTCTTTGAAAAAGAAGAATACATGTTGCATATATGATGACGAAGATCAAGCGATCAACTTCAAAGATGTCGAGTTCATTTATATTCCAAACGGAAAACTCATAAACAATAACTTTCATTTCAAAGAGAAAACGGATTTTAATCATTATCTATCAGAGATAATGAAAGAAAACCCGGAGTATTTCCAAACAATAGAAGATGTCCGAGAAAAACTATTTGATCTAGTTACTGACAAAGGTTTCGTAAAAGTAAAGAAAATAATGAGCTCCGGTCTAGAAAATATGGTCGAGGTAAAATTAACCGACTTTGATTGCAGCAACATTTTGCCGATGTTTGAACTGGTTGGTGATCTGGATGATGATGAACGATATCTAATAGCCTATAATTTATTGATTCATACATTTAGAAATAGCCAATCGTTAATCATATTCCTAGACATCCCTTTCACACAGAAGGTAGATAGATGGATCGACTATTTACCAAAGAATACCTACACAATTATATGCAGTGAATCGATTAATGGGTATTATCCCGAAAAAGCCACAGTAATTAAATTAGGAAATACCCCGCAAATACAAACAGAAAACATAAACAGTGAACTATTCAAAAAACTAATCTATTTAAACCACCCTATAATTAAGCAAAATATGGAACTACAAACAAGAGAAAATATAAAGATTTCCCAATTATTCAATGACGATTCTTTAAATTATTTCTTTAAAATCACTACCTGCAACACATCAAAAACCCTTTAAAATAGAGCCTTATTAGTAGTAGAATATAGATACCAGTTCTTAAGGATTGAAGTATTTGGTATTATTTGAACAAAATCGTCGAGGCAAGGTTTATCGAAAGTGTTCTTAAGGATTGAAGTATTTGGTATTATTTGAACAGGAAGCGTGATATTAAATGAGCCACTAGGGTTCTTAAGGATTGAAGTATTTGGTATTATTTGAACTCATAAAAAGTCTTATGCATTCTGTTTCCAGTTCTTAAGGATTGAAGTAT
>CALVCF010000053.1 GCA_944325935.1 uncultured Erysipelotrichaceae bacterium
GTACTAGATCCAACACCAAGATTAAGGGCACACTCGTCGTGGGTCATATCGGGATGTTCGCTTATGTACTTGATAGCTGCTTTTTTAAATTCGAGATCATACTGTTTTCTCTTGTTTGCCATAAAGTGATTAGTCCTCCTTCCGTCTTAAAATTAAATTCTTACTTTATGACATTGTACCATGTGAGCCAGACTCTCTATTTAGGTTGTCCTAAATTTATGCTAGCATCACCTAGATATAGAGTGATTATTATCTTTCATGTGTAGGAGTCCTTTCGTTTGGGCCGATGACACTAGCAAGGACTCCTACATCACAAACACCAGTGTCATCCACCCAAACAAGTTTGGTGGTCTTTCGACCACCTATATTATACTCTAATTAAACACATATCAGCACCACTGTGCAGATAGGGATTTAAATATAAAAATAATTAGCACTCGTTACTTGACAGTGCTAAGAGATTGTTGTATATTGTACTAGCAATAAGAGTAAAAGAGTGCTAAAGAAAGGAGGGTTATATGCTGACATCAAGAAATATTGAGATCTTAAAAGCAATCGTCGATGAATTTATCGACACCGCGGAACCGGTCGGCTCCAAGACCTTGATGGAAAAATATAACCTGCCTTATTCTAGTGCAACCATCAGAAATGATATGGCCACTTTAGAAGCGATGGGTTATTTAGAAAAGCCGCACACTTCTGCAGGGCGGATACCTTCCAACAAGGGTTATCAATTCTATTGCGAGCATCTTATTGAGAAAGATGCGGATGAACAGACGAAATATGCTTTATCCAACATCTTTGCCAAAGAGTCGATGAATATCGATGAGGCAATCAAAGAAAGCTGCAACATTATCGCTGATATGACTAATTTGGCCTCGGGGGTCTTGGGTCCTGACGCCAAAGGACAAAAGCTTGAGCATATCAAGCTCTTCCCGCTTGATGAAAAAGCGGCGGTCTGTGTCTTTATTACTGATGTCGGTCATACTGAAAACAAGGTCTTCCATTTTAAAGAAGAGGTCTCATTAGAAGATATCAAGAATTGTACTGATATCTTGAATGATCGTTTAAAGGGAACACCGGTTACCGAGCTTAAAGACAAGATGGAAGCGATCAAACCGATCCTAGATAAGAGCGTTAAGCGACATGAGATGTTATTTAATGCCTTCTATGGCGCTTTTGTCAAGTTTGCCAGCGAGACAATGTACTTCAGCGGAAAATCCAATCTCATGTATCAGCCGGAATTTAGTGATATTGAAAAGCTAAAGGAGCTGATGCGGGTCGTCGATGACTCTAAGCTCTTCCGCGATCTCTTCGATCATCAAGCTGAAGATGCCTTGGCGCTTAAGACACAGAACGGATCGGAACTATATTGGGTCGATGATATGGCAGTTGTCTCATCCAAGATTCAGATCAATGAAAACGAAAAGGCTAGACTTATGGTCGTCGGCCCCAACAGGATGCAATACGACCGGGTCTTAAGCCTTTTGGACTATATCTCAAGTGAGATCGAAAAATTCTACAAAAACTAGAAAGGATGGTTTCATGGCCAAGAAAGAACATAAGAAGAATAAAGAAACAGAGCTTGAAGAAAAGGAAGAAGTCGAAGTAATCAATCCTTTAGAAGAAGAGATCGAGAAGCTTCAAGCCGAAGTCGCCAAGCTTAAGAATGAATACGCCAGAGCCTATGCCGATACCGAGAATATGCGCAAGCGTCTTCAAAATGAGGCTGATCAAGCGCGCAAATACCGCATCCAAGGTTTTGCCTTAGAGATCTTGCCCGTTATCGATAATCTCGAAAGGGCTTTAGGACAAAAATTAGAAAGTGAAGAAGCCAATAACTTCCGGACGGGGCTTAAGATGATCTATGATCAGCTTGTCAACGCCTTAAAAAACGAGGGTGTTGAAGAAGTGGAGGTCTTGGATAAGCCCTATGATCCCAACTTTGCCCAAGCGATCGCAACAGAAAAGGTCGACGGCAAGGAAAGCGGGCTTGTCTTGGAAGTGTTCCAAAAAGGATATAAATTAAAGGACCGCATTTTAAGGGCGGCCATGGTAAAGATCAGTGAATAGGAGGAAATAGATATGAGTAAAATTATTGGAATTGATTTAGGTACTACAAATTCTTGTGTTGCCGTTATGGAAGGTAAGGATGTCAAGGTCATCACTAACCCCGAAGGCAATCGTACAACTCCATCAGTCGTAGCTTTCAAAGATGGGGAAAGAGTGGTTGGTGATGCAGCTAAACGTCAGGTCATCACTAATAAGAACTCTGTTATATCCATCAAACGTAAGATGGGAACGAATGAAAAAGTTGAATTAGAAGGTAAGATGTATACTCCAGAAGAGATCTCGGCGATGATCTTGACTTATCTTAAGTCTTATGCTGAGACATATCTGGGCGAAAAGGTCGACAAGGCTGTCATTACTGTTCCAGCTTATTTCAACGATGCCCAAAGACAGGCAACCAAAGATGCTGGTAAGATCGCCGGCCTTGAAGTCGAACGTATTATCAACGAGCCAACAGCAGCAGCATTAGCCTTTGGTATCGATAAGACCGACAAAGAACAAAAGATCCTCGTCTTTGACTTGGGTGGCGGTACTTTCGATGTCTCGATCCTTGATCTGGCCGATGGTACTTTTGAGGTCTTGGCTACCGCTGGCGATAACCGCTTAGGTGGTGATGACTTTGATAATGTCATCGTTGATTGGATGAGCGATGAATTTAAAAAACAATATGGAATTGACTTAAAAGCTGACCGCATGGCTTTACAAAGAATGAAAGAAGCCGCAGAAAAAGCTAAGAAAGATTTAAGTTCGATGGTCCAGACACAGATCAGTCTACCGTTTATTAGCGCTAATAGCTCAGGACCTTTACACTTTGATGCGACCTTGACCAGAGCGCAGTTTGATAAGATGACAAAATTCTTAGTCGATCGTACGATGGGTCCGGTCAAACAAGCCTTAAGCGATTCCGGTCTCAGTGCTTCTGATTTAGACGAGGTATTATTGGTCGGTGGTTCAACTCGTATCCCTGCCGTTCAAGAAGCAGTTAAACGCGAGCTTGGCAAGGAACCAAACCACAGCGTCAACCCGGATGAAGTCGTCGCCATGGGTGCCGCGATCCAGGGTGCAGTCTTAAATCATGAGATGGATGCCGATTCAACACCGCTCTTGCTGGATGTTACACCTTTAAGCTTAGGTATTGAGACTCTAGGTGGTGTTATGACCGTCTTGATTCCTCGTAATACAACTATACCTACTTCGAAGTCGCAGATCTTTTCAACGGCAGCAGACAACCAGCCGGCTGTCGATATCCATGTCTTGCAAGGTGAAAGACCAATGGCTGCCGACAACAAGACCTTAGGCAATTTCCAATTGACTGGTATTGCTCCGGCACGTCGTGGTATCCCGCAGATCGAAGTTAAATTTGATATCGATGTCAACGGTATCGTTCATGTCTCTGCTTTAGATAAAGGCACTAATAAGAAACAAGAGATCACGATCACCGGCTCAAGCGGCCTTAGTGATGCAGAGATCGATAAGATGGTTAGGGAAGCGGAAGAACATAAGGCTGAAGATGATAAGCGCAAAGAGGAGATCGAACTCAAGAATAAGGCCGAAAGCTTTATCGCTCAGATCGATGAGACCTTAGAAAATAAAGATGCCAAGGTCGATGAAAAACAAAAAAGTGAAGTCAAGGCTTTACGTGATGAATTGCAAAAAGCGATCGACAACAATGATTACGCGACACTTAAGAATAAGCTTGACGAATTAGAAAAAGCCGCTCAAACTATGGCGCAAGCGATGTACCAGCAGCAAGCTAATGCTCAAAACAGTGCTTCTTCTAACAGTGATGATAAAAAGGACGACAATGTCGTCGATGCAGATTTCACTACTAAAAACTAATTAGCCTTAGATCCCCACACTTTATGGGGATCTAGGTTTTACAAAGGATGATGTAAATGGCAAAAAGAGATTATTATGAAGTATTAGGTCTATCCAAAGGGGCGACAGTCGACGAGATCAAGAAGGCCTATCGCAAATTAGCTAAAAAATACCACCCCGATGTCAATAAGGATCCCGGGGCTGAAGAGAAATTTAAAGAGATCAACGAAGCCTATGAGGTTCTTTCTGATGACAATAAGCGTGCCAATTACGACCGCTTTGGGTTTGCAGGTGAACAGGCAGGGTTTGGTCAAGGCTTTAGTGGTTTCTCTGGTGGCTTTGGGGGCATGGATGATCTTAATGATATTTTCTCAAGCTTCTTTGGCGGCGGCTTTGGCGGCGGTTTTGGCCAAAGCTCCAGACGTTCCAACGCCACAAGACCCATTCGGGGCGAAAACCGTTATATGTCCTTAAATGTAGATTTTCTAGATGCGATTCATGGGGTCGATCGCTCGATCCGGATCGAAGTAGATAAACCATGTGAACATTGCCATGGTACCGGAGCGCACTCTGATTCTGATATCAGGACCTGTCCTACCTGTCATGGAACAGGGCAGGTGACAAGACAAACGCGAACAGCCTTTGGTATTATGCAGCAAGTTGGCGAATGTCCCGATTGTCATGGCACAGGCAAGATCATCGACCGTAAGTGTGAGGAATGCGGCGGCAGCGGCTATATCCACAAAAGAGAAGAGATCGATGTTAAGATCCCCGAAGGTATTCAAAGCGGGCAGCAGATCCGTGTGGCTGGCTATGGGGAAAGAGGTGCCAATGGCGGGCCCAATGGCGACCTTTATATCGAGATCAATGTCTTGCCTCACAAATACTTTACCAGACAGGGAAACAATATTTATATCAAGGTCCCGATCTCTTCGCTTGATGCGACTTTGGGATGCAAGGTCGATGTCCCCACAGTCTATGGGGATGTTGAGTTAAATATTCCTGCCGGCACCCAGCCAAATCAGCAATTCCGCATGAAAGGTTATGGGGCCAAGGATGTACGCAGCGCAAATACAGGCGATCAGTATGTCGAGATCGAAGTGACTATCCCTAAGAAATTATCAAGAGAAGAAAAAGATCTCTATGCGCAATTAGCGAAAAGGACGCCTAGGAAAGAATCGGTGTTCGATAAATTTAAACGCAATTTTAAGTAAGGCTTAGTCCTTACTTAAAAAAGCTTACATATTAGCACTCTAATACTTTGAGTGCTAGGAGGTATGTGATGGATTTTGAAAAAATGACTGATAAATTAAAAGAGATTATTCAAAAAGCTCTATTAGCGGTCCAGGAAAGCAGACACAGCGAATTGACGATTGCACATCTTTTAAAGTATTTTCTACAAGATGAAGATATTCAAAGCTTTATTAAAGCGGATAGTGCAGATATAAATAAGGCCGAAAGCTTGATCGAAAACAATTTAGCCCATCTAAACCAAGTCAGCGGCAATGTCAATATTACAGCCAGTCCAAAGGTCTTTAAAGCTTACAATACCGCTCTTGGGTATCAGAAGGAACGTCAAGATGCCTATCTTAGTGCCTTCTTGATGTTTATTGCCCTTTTGCAAAGCGATGATGAATTAGCTAAAGAAATCAGGGATCTGTTTAAAATAGATCCAGCGACTTTATTAAAGAATGAAAAAGAAAGACGAGGTGAATCTAGTATGAATGATGCGCAAGCAGAAAATAATTTAAATGCCCTTGAAAAATACGGTCGTAATCTTGTTGATGATGTAAGAGATGGCAAGATCGACCCAGTCATCGGTCGTGATGAGGAGATCAGACGAGTCATTGAGATCTTATCGCGTAAAACCAAGAATAATCCCATACTTATCGGCGAACCGGGCGTCGGTAAGACAGCGATCGTAGAAGGTCTAGCTTGGCGGATCTTTAATGGAGATGTTCCCTTAAGTCTTAAAGATAAAGAACTTATCGAGCTCGACATGGGATCGCTTATCGCCGGGGCTAAGTATCGGGGTGAATTTGAAGAACGTTTGAAAGCAGTATTAAAAGAAATCAAGGCTAAAAACGGTGGGGTCGTCTTATTTATAGATGAGATCCATAACCTCGTTGGAGCCGGTAAGACCGAAGGGGCAATGGATGCCGCCAATCTGTTAAAACCAATGCTGGCTCGTGGCGAGCTGAAGTGTATTGGTTCGACTACTTTTAATGAATATCGTGAATATATCGAAAAGGACAAGGCTCTAGAAAGGCGTTTTCAAAAGATCACTGTCGATGAACCGACGGTCGAGGAGACGATTTCGATCTTAAGAGGGCTTAAAGACCGCTTTGAAGCCCATCATGGCGTTAAGATCAAAGATGAGGCGATCATTGCGGCGGCTACTCTGTCCGATCGTTATATCACCGATCGTTTTCTGCCTGATAAGGCGATCGATCTAATTGATGAAGCCTGTGCCTCGATCAGGGTCCAGATGGACTCGATGCCCAGCAATCTAGATGAATTGATCAGAAAGATCAGACAGTTAGAGATCGAGGAAGTTTCTCTAAAGAAAGATACAGATGAAAAGGCCCAAAAAAGAAGGGAAGAGATCGCTAAAGATCTCGAGACGCTCAAAAAAGAAAAAGATGAGCTCTACAATAAATGGTCGTTTGAAAAGAAGCAATTAGAAAGACAAAAGGAAGTCAAGGAAGCCTTGGATCGTGCTGATCGTGAATTCCAGGCCGCCCAAAGTAACGCCGAATATGAAAAGGCGGCTAAACTGCGCTATGAGACCATACCAAGCCTTCAAAAAGAGCTCGAGATGCTGCAAAGTGAAAATAAAGAAAAGATGATCCAAGAGGTCGTTGATGAAGATGAGATCGCCGCAGTTGTAGCCAAGTGGACACATATTGAGGTCAAGCGCCTTTTGTCATCGGAAAGAGAGAAGCTGTTACATTTAAAAGAGGCTTTGAATAAACGCGTTATGGGTCAAGATGAGGCCTTAGAGCTGGTTTGCGATGCCATTTTGCGCTCCAAAGCTAACATTCAAGATATTAATCGTCCGATCGGTTCCTTTATGTTTCTTGGCCCTACTGGCGTTGGTAAGACGGAGGTCGCCAAGGCGCTGGCTGAGCAATTGTTTGATGATGAGGATAAAATCGTCAGAATCGATATGTCAGAGTACATGGAGAAATTCAGCGTCTCAAGGCTCATCGGAGCCCCACCGGGCTATGTGGGCTATGAAGAGGGCGGACAGCTTACTGAAGCCGTCAGAAGAAAGCCTTATTCGATCGTCCTTTTAGACGAGATCGAAAAAGCGCATCCCGATGTCTTCAATATCCTTTTGCAGATCCTGGATGATGGAAGGATCACCGATTCCAAAGGGGTAACGGTCGATTTTAAGAATACGATCATTATCATGACCTCTAATCTTGGCAGCGAATACGCTTTTGAAGCAGATAAAACCAAGAAAACAGCGGAGTATGAAAAGCTCATCAAAACTTATTTCAAGCCGGAATTTATCAACCGGATCGACGAGATCGTCATCTTTGATCCGCTGAGCAAGGAGACAATCAAGGATATTGCCCATAAGTTCTTAAATCAGCTTATTGAAAGAGTTAAGAAGAATGATATTGAACTGAAGATTGCCGATGCAGCTTTAGATAAGATCGTTGAACAGGGCTATGATGTCGAATATGGAGCAAGACCAATGCGCCGTTTCATCGAAAGAAATATAGAGACCCTCTTAGCTAAGACGATCATCGCCAACCCCGATTTGAGGGCATGCACGATTGATTATCACGACGATAGGTTCGCTATTGATATAACTGAAAGAATTTAAAACAAGCGCCTGTGGCTTAAACAGGCGCTTTTACATGTTCTTAAAGATAGTGTTGCAGATAACTTATACTGTATTTAAAGACATAGAAAATGATCTATATCAATTACATATAATTAAACCGTCTAGTTTCCTTAAAACCAATGGCTTTATTTAAAAGAGAGACCATACAAGATTTAAGGAATCACAGTTCTAATAATTATACGGCTATATCTGACTATATTTATTTAACCTTACTCATCAAGCTCTTGACCCGGTCTTCATCGATCGGATTTAAGACCTTGCCATCTTTTTTAAAACTTGAGCCGATGATTGCCCCATCAGCTATAGCGAGGAAGTCTAAAACGGTCTTTTCATTGACACCGCTGCCGACGATTACCGGTAAGCCTTCTGATAATTCTTTCATCTTTCTTACATCATCAAGGCTAGGGCTTTGACCTGTCACCATGCCAGTACAGATAAGGGCATCGATCCCGCCTTCGACCATCGCTTCGATCG
>CALVCF010000054.1 GCA_944325935.1 uncultured Erysipelotrichaceae bacterium
ATCGAGCTTATGAAATTTCTTGACCCAAAACTGTGGGCCAGATTTGAAGCCTTGGGCCTTAAAGAGATACCCAAGGACGAAGTTATTCTTAAACCCTACCTACTAAAGCCGTTTAAGAAATAACTAAGTAAATCAAGATAGCACCTACCTTTAAGTAAGAACTAGGATCAAGTGGCAGTTACTCTTTCCTCTTTAAAAATAAGTGATCTGCCTCTTAGTTTTCTTATACCTTAAAAGTATCTTCTATCTGATATAAGTTTATATCATATTTTAGATTACTTCCACTTAAGATAAAAATATATCTAATTATTCAGCCTTATTGTATAAAAAACTTCCACTTTAAAAATGAAAGCTTTGAAGTGGAAGTTAGGTTTTTAATTCAGCAGAAATAAGCCCCTCGAAAACGCTTACGAAAAACATTGAAATAGCGATATATTTGGGGTAGAATAGTTTTGTGAAATAAATTACATTTTATTAACGGGAGGATTATTTTAAATGAAAGAAATCAAGGTTGTCGTTATCGACCCAGTAGGCTTACATGCTCGTCCTGCGACAGTAGCAGTCAATGCTGCCAGCAAGTTCAAGAGCGATGTCAAAGTTACTTATAAGGATCGCACTGTCAATATGAAGTCGATCATGGGCGTTATGTCTTTAGGTATTCCTACACAATCAGAGATTACGATCACATGTGAAGGCGAAGACGAAGATGTAGCAGTATCAACGATCGAAGAAATCCTTAAGACTCAAAAAGTTATTGGTTAATTAGATTTCAAGGAAAGGAGAAGTTAAGGACTTCTCCTTCTTTTAAAAAAGGAGACAAAATGAATATCATCGAGAAATATAATTATTGGCTGAATCATCCCGACATGACGAAAGAGCTCAAAGCTGAACTTGAAAAAATGGATGAAAAAGAAAGGGAAGATGCTTTTTATACCGACTGCAAGTTCCAGACGGCCGGTATGCGTGGGGTGATGGGTGCTGGAACCAATCGCATCAACATCTTTACCATCCGCAAGGCGACCATGGGTTATATCAACTATCTCAAGGAGCATTTCAAAGCGCCTAAGATCGCAATTTCCTATGATAATCGTCATAATTCCCGCGACTTTGCCTACGATTGCGCTCGCCTTTTGGCAAGTTATGATATCGAGGTCTATGTCGCCGAAAGCCTAAGGCCCACCCCAGAGCTGTCTTTTATGGTTCGTCATTATCATTGCGATGGCGGAATCATGATCACAGCCAGCCATAACCCTAAACAATATAACGGTTATAAATTATATGACGCAAACGGTTGTCAGCTCATTCCAGAACTGGCCGATCAAGTTATTGCTGAGATCGAAAAACTCGAGGATGTCTTGAGCATTAAACCGCTTTTAGAAGAGAGTCCTCTAATTCACGAAGTTGGCGAAGATGTCGATCGAGCCTATTATGAAGAAGTCTTGAACATTCGTTTACACAAGGATCTGCCCAAGGACTTTACGATCGCTTTTTCACCGGAACATGGCGCTTCCAATTGGCCGGTACGCGCTTGTTTAAAAGAAGCAGGCTATCATGTCGAAGTCGTCGAAGAACAGTGTGTTCCCGATCCGGACTTTGCCAAGACCAAGACGCCCAATCCGGAAGAGGCCGGAGCTTATGAGAAGGTATTAGCCTTGGCGAAAGAGAAAAACGCCGAACTCATTCTGGTCTGCGATCCAGATGGCGATCGTATGGGGGTAGGTATTAAACATTCCAACGGTGATTATATTATCTTTAACGGCAATCAGACCGGAGCTCTCTTATTGGAATATATCTTAAGCGCCAGAAAGGAGCTTGGCATCGAAGTCGATCATCCGGTCATGTTCAATACGATCGTCACCAGCGATATCGGCGAAGCGGTCGCAAGTAGTCATGGAGTAGAATGTGAAAAGACTCTGACGGGCTTTAAGTATATCGGCGATAAGGTCGCCAAGTATGAAAAGACGAAAGAAAAGACCTATGTCTTTGGTTATGAAGAATCATACGGTTCCCTGATCAAACCTTTCGTTCGCGACAAAGACGCAACTCAAGCTTGCGTGATGTTGGCGGAGGCCTGTGCCTATTATCGTGCTAAGGGCAAGACTTTAAAAGATGTCTTAGATGATATCTATGCGCGTCTTGGTGCCTATTACGATTCGCAGCTTTCGATCAGCCTGCCTGGTCAAGACGGCGCTCAAAAGCTAAAGGCGATCATGGCTAAATTAAGAGAAGAACCCTTAAAAGAAGTATTGGGTAACAAGGTCGTCAAGTACGAAGACTATAAGCTTCAAAAGACTTACGAAGGATCGAAGGTCAGCGCGTTAAAAGGCTTTGATGTGACCGATGTCCTAAAGTTCTATTTAGAAGATGGCTCTTTTATTGCCGTCCGCCCCAGTGGGACTGAACCGAAGTGTAAGGTCTATTTCTCGATCAAAGATCAAGACGTCGCAAGGGCTAAAGAAAAGAATGATCGCTATCACGAAGTAATGAAAGACTTGCTTAAGTGAAGATCGAAGATCTAAAAAAAGACGCTGAAAAAGACCATATCCCCATCATGCTTGATGGGGGTCTTCAGTTTTTATTGGACTTTATTCAAAAACATGAGATCAAGGAGATCTTAGAGCTGGGAACAGCTGTGGGCTATAGTGCGATCAATATGGCCCTGTTAGATCCTTTGATCAGTGTCGATACGATCGAAAAAGACAAGGAGCGTTATTTAAAAGCTTGCGAAAATGTCAAAAGGGCCGGTCTTGAAAAACAGATCAGACTCATTTTCGACCAAATCGAAAGGGTCGAACTGACTAAGTGCTACGATCTGATCTTTGTCGATGCGGCGAAAGCCCAGTATCGCCGTTATTTAGAGCACTTTTTAAAAAATCTAAAAGGCGATGGCTATATGATCTTTGATAATATGAACTTTCACGGTCTTGTAAAGGATCCATCTTTGACCCATAACCGCAATACCAAGATGCTGGTGAAAAAGATCGCGAGTTTTCAACACTATGTGCAAGAAGACGAACGATTTGATATAATGATGAAAGAAGATATTGGAGATGGCATCCTGATTTTAAGGAGGAAGAAATAGTGAAGCTAAAAAATATCGTATTATTAGGCATCGTATCATCGATTATGGCCTACCTCAATAACAACCTCGAATTTTCAAGTGATGAAGAAAGCAGTGATGATTCACTTTTTAAAGACATTAAGGCCTTAGTGGCCGATAAGCTGGCGAAGGCTGATTTTGAAGAAAAGTTAAAGGGCCTTTCGGAAAATAAAGCGGAAGATGTCGATCTAGCTCAAAAGATGGCCCAAGAGATGACAGATGATCTCTTGCATGATCTCGATCAGACGCTTGATGATTATAAGGCTCTCAAGGATGAAGCGACGGAAGATTTCAATTACGACGATCTTTTAAGTGAGCTGGAAGATCTCTTGGCTAAGATGGAAGTAAACCAAGAAGAGCCGATCAAGACCTTAGCGCCTTTTAGGGTCATCAGCGATGAAGAGCGCTATAAATATGATGATAAAGACTCCGGCGTCTTTAAAGTCGAAGTTAAGACAGAACCTAAGGTCGAGGAAGATCCCTATTTAGCTAAGATCCAAGAAGCCATCAACAATAGCTTCTATGAACAAAGTGAAGAAGCCAAAGATGAGACGAAGACAGAAGAAAAGGAAGTAACAGCCGACGAGATCGATGATCTCTTTGCCAAGATCATGGCTGAAGAAGACAAAGACGATCAGAAAGAAGAAAGCGAAGAGAATTACATCGATGAGCTGGTTTCGGAATTAGAAGGCGCCTTGGGCGATCTGAATGAATTAGAAAAAGAAGATCCCAAAGATGTCTATACCAAGATCAGCGAGCTCTATCCCTATCTTTCACCAAGCTTTATACGGGCAGTCTATGACATGAAGGAAGCGATCTCTTTAGAGTATCCGCTTAATCAGAAAGTCATTATCCTGCATCGTTTGAGTTTTGATGATCTGGACGATCTTAGACAATTTACCGAGATCGTCTTGAACCACGCTTATCGTGTGAATGTCGATGAAAGACAGGGCATCGTCGATATCCTGAAAGAATTTGTCAATACCGACGGCAAGATCTTGACCAATATTTTCGAGATCGCCAATCAGGCACGCCTCTTACATGGCGAATATGAAGGTTATCGCGTTGATATCGTAGCATAAAGGGGAAGTAAAGCCCCTTTTTATGAGGTATAACATGAAAGGTTTAAAAGTCTTACTGGCCATAGTGGCAATAATCTTGATCTTCACGAGCCTCTATTTTGCTTATCAGTTCTATCTGTCACAAAAAAGCGAAGTTTTTTATCTGGCTGCTGATCAAGCTTTGGTCGAAGTCTTGAATGAAGATATGGTTCAAGAGGAACTGGCCAGAGGATCGATGGTCGAAGTCTATCAAAAAGAAGAGACGATCGATGGCAATAATTATCGTTTGGCCAAATATCAAGACCGGACGATCTATTTATCTGCTGGTAGCTTTATCAAAGACAAGGCGGATGTCGTCTTAGAAGATATCATCTATCTTAAAAAAGACGCGATATTGTATGAGGATGCAAGCACAAGTGCCATTTTAGCGTCCCTTGATAAGGGTAAAGAGTTGTCGGTTATCGGCTATGATGGATTAAGAGCTGATGGAACACTCAGACGTTATGAAGTAAAAGTAAATGATCTAAGAGGCTATGTCAGAAGCGAGTATACTACGCTCGATCATGAAGAAGCGCAAAAGGTTTATCGGGATGAAAAGGTGAGGGTCCATCTTGAACGCGAGGATCTATATGGCGGAGGCAGTCCCAGCGCGTTAGATTTCACCCCTAGTGATAAACCTCGTTTTGCTGATAATCCGCTTTTGGAAGATGCCCGTACGCTCTATTTAAACGCAAGAGTACTTCCGATGATCGATGACTATATCGCCTTGGCCAAAGAAAGCGGGATCAATGCCTTTGTGATCGATATACGCGATACCGATGTCGTCAGCTTTATAAGTAAGGCCGCCGAAGAATACAGCCCCAGTGCCAACAAGGCTGCTCTTTATACAGCCGAAGAATTTAAAGGTTTTGTCTTAAAAGCCCAAGAAGCCGGCATTTATACGATTGGCCGGATCACTGTTTTCCGCGATCCCTACTTAGCCCAAGATCATCCCGAGCTTGCGATCACCAATACGCAGGATGACAGTCTTTTTTATTACAATTCAACCTATTGGCCCAGTGCCTATAAGCGCGAAGTCTGGCAATATAATGTGGCTTTGGCCCTAGAGGCGGCGGACCTTTGCGATCTTAATGAGATCCAGTTTGACTATATGCGCTTTCCTGATCTTATCACGCGCTTTGAAAAAGAGGGCCTGATCGATCTGAAGAATGAATACGACGAATCTAAAGTCTTGGCTTTGACGCGTTTTTTGAATTATGCCAAGGACGAGTTACACGATCAAGAGGTCTATCTATCGGTCGATGTCTTTGGTGAAAGCGCTAATGATTATGTCACTGCTTATGGGCAATACTGGCCGATCATTTCCAATACGGTCGATGTGATCAGCGCCATGCCCTATCCCGACCATTTCAATCCTCATGACTATGGGATCGAAGAAGTCGTCTGGCAAGTGCCTTACAAGCTATTGTCGATCTGGTCAACTTATGCCAAAGCTCGTCAAGCTGAATGCCCTTCTCCTGCCATTGTCAGGACCTGGATCCAAGGCTATGATTCGATCAAAGAGCCCTATGTCGTCTATGACAGCACTAAGATCGCTGAACAAATACAGGCTTTAAAGGATGGCGGTCTTAATGGCGGTTATATTATCTGGAATTCATCCAGCAACCTTTTGAAGTATGAAAGCTATGCCAGTGCTTTCGATGATCAATGATGAAAAACGAAACAAATAAAGCTTATACCTGCATCGCTTTTTTAGCTCATGTCGATGCCGGCAAGACGACCCTTTTAAAAAATATGGCCCGTTGTACGGGATTGGAAGTTTTGCTGGACTATCATGCCGAGGAGAAAAGGCGAGGCATTACGATCTTGACCAAACTTTTAGAGCTAAAGACAGACGATCGCCTTTATACTTTTCTTGATACACCCGGGCATCCCGATCTTAGAAGTGAGGTCAGGGCGAGTTTAAATGCCGCGGATTATGTGGTCGTTTTGATCGACGTCACCCAAAAACTCACCGCTTCTAGTCTTGACCTATTCAAGATGCTGAAGACTTTTAAGATACCTTTTTTGATCTTTTTAAATAAATACGACTTGGGTAATTACTATGAAGAAGCGATCATCAGCGCACTAAAGCAGCAATTTAACATAATCGAGCTGGACGATCCCTTATATCAAGAGGAGATCGCCGCTTTGGATGAGAAATGTCTTGAAGATTACTTAAATGGGCAAAGCCTAGATGAAACATATGTCAAGAAGCTCTTCCAAGACCAAAATTTCGTCCTAGTCTTTAAAGGCGCAGCAGTTGATCTTGATGATTGTAGGCGCTTTTTAGCGATCCTGGATACATGGACTTACCCTTATTTTTTAAAAAGAAGTGAAGACTATTTAGTCTTTAAACAGGTCTATATCGATCATGAATTATATAAATATGTGCGCGCTTTTAAAGAGCTGTCGCTTAAGATGACGCTTGGCAAAGACAAGGTCGAGGCAATTGAACTCTATACCGGCAACAAGTTTGAACACCTTAAGAAGATCGAAAAGGGCCGGATCGCTCTTGTCAAGGGTCTGGATCATCTCTTGTTAGGGCATCATCTTGACTTTGCTCCCCAGATCGATCTTTTCCGCTATGAGATCGACTATGATAAAAAAGAAGAAGGAGCGATCTTAAATGCTTTGAGGGAACAGAGTATTGAACGGCCCGATCTCAAGATCGATCTTTTAAATAAACCTTATACGATCGCCTTAAATTCACGCCTTGAGGGCGAGATCTTTGAGGCCTTGTTTAGGGAGCACTATAACTTAAGCATTAAATGCGATCGCTTGGGCCAGCACTTTTTTGAAACGATCAAAGGGCAAACAGAGTCCTATACCCTTTGCGATGATTACTATATACATCTAATGCTGACGCCTTATGAGCAGGATGAACTTCGAATAAGCGGACTCTTGGATCAAAAGATCGCCGATATGTTTTTAAAAACGGCACAAGAGTTTAAAGGTCCCTACGGCCATAATTTGTTGAAGATTAATTTTGCGATCCAAGAAATCAATACACCAAAACAAGCCGACCCGAAGCTTTTAAGCGAGCTCTTTACAAGAGCGATCGCCATGGCTTTGGATAATGCAGGGACTATCCTTTTAGCGCTGGCTGTTCGTTTTTCCTTGGCTTTCAATGACTATGGCAAGATCGAAGAGCTTATTCGGAATTATGAGCTCAAAGTCTTGAATACATCTGAAAATAGCTATGAAGTCAAGACTGGCTTAAAGGAGCTGGCTAAGCTCAAGGAACGCGGTGAAGAGATCAAGATCCTGGGCAGCCATTATGAGCCTAGCGATCAGATACCCTTGTCTAAGAAAGATGACGCATTTATTAGTCTGGCCTTTTCAAGGATCGGTAAAAGAGAATACGATCAAAAAACGACCATGGAACTCTTGCGCCAAAAGGGGCAAAATAGCGATCATAATTGGCGCATCTCGGATAAGCAGGCATTAGAGGCCTTCAAAAAGGCCTACCCTGAAGCCAAGGACAAATATGTCGCCAAAGCGATCCAAAAAGATGAACACTATCACAGCAAGACCAGGATCTTAGAGACGGTCTATGTGATCGACGCCTATAATCTTCTTTATGCCAGCAAGATCGACCGCAGCGATCTTTCAAATGCCCGCGATCAGCTTTTAGAGTTATTATATACTTATAAAAACCTCAAGGGCGTCAAGATGTGGGTCATCTTTGATGCCTACCTGGCCGCAAGCCTCAAGGCTAATGAAAAAGGTGATGATTTTAAGATCGTCTTTACTAAAAAGGATGAGAAAGCGGATACTTATATTGAGCGTTTGATAGATCGATATAAGAAGCAATATCGCTTTATCGTCGTTACTTCTGATGGGCCTTTGCAAAACACGATTTTTACCAAGGGGGCTTCACGTCTTTCTTCAAGAGCCTTTTTAAGCGAATATGAAAGACTTTACCAGAATATGCAGAAAAAACTAAAAGGAGATTAAAATGGCCAAGTATATCCTTGCCCTGGACCAGGGGACCACCTCAACGCGCGCGATCTTGTTTGACAAGGATCAAAGGATCATCGCTACCGCACAAAAAGAGCTTCCCAATTATTTCCCGCATGAGGGGTGGGTCGAAATGGATGCCCAAGACATATGGCATTCATCTTTAGCATGTATATATGATGTGATCATCAATAACGACATCGATCCACTCGATGTTGTGGCAATGGGTATTTCTAATCAAAGAGAGACGACGATCGTCTTTGACCGGGTCACTAAAGAACCGCTTTATAAAGCTATCGTTTGGCAATCGCGCCAGACCAGTCATATCATTGAGCGCTATCAAGATCCAAAGGTCGATGAAATGATCGCAGCTAAGACCGGACTTTTGTTAGACCCGTACTTCAGCGCTTCTAAAATGCGTTTTATCTTAGAAGAAGTGCCTGGTGTTAAAGATAATCTCAATGCCGTTTTTGCGACGGTCGATACCTGGCTAAGCTTTCGCTTAAGTGATGGCAAGGTCTTTAAAACTGATGTGACCAATGCCTCCAGGACCCTTCTATATAATATCCATGAGCTTAAATGGGATGAAGATCTGTTAGATCTTTTTAAGATCGAAGCATTTCGTCTGGCAGAGGTCGTCTCAAGCAGTGAAATAATAGGCTATGTCGACCCTAAATTTTTCTTTGGCCACAAGCTGCCCATCGCTTCCTTAGTAGGCGATCAGCAATCGGCCCTTTTTGGGCAGGCCTGTTTTGTAAAGGGAGCCATTAAAAATACCTATGGGACTGGAGGCTTTATTTTGATGAATACAGGCGATGAGGCGATCCGATCGAAGAATGGCTTGATCACAACGATCGCCTGGAAGATCAAAGATCAGACAAGCTATGCCTTAGAAGGTTCGATCTTTGTCTCAGGTTCCTTGATGCAATGGCTTCGAGATGACCTTAAGATCTTAGATAAGGTCCAGGATTCTAGTGCGATCGCTTTTGATGTCGATGATGATGAAAAAGTCATCGTCATACCAGCTTTTACAGGGCTTGGGGCACCTTATTGGCGCAAGGATGTGCGGGGAGCGATCTTCAATTTGACAAGAGCTACCAAAAGGGCGCATATCATCAAAGCCAGCTTGGAAGCCATGGCCTTTTTAAGCCAAGATCTCATTTCGGCCATGGAAAAAGACAGCCAGATCAAAGTTGAAGAGCTCAAAGTCGATGGTGGAGCCAGCGACAATGATTACCTGTGCCAATTCCAAAGCTCGCTTTTATCTCATCCAGTCATCCGCCAAAGCTTAAAAGAAGCGACCGCCTTAGGGGCTGCGCGTTTGGCAGGGCTGGCCGTCGGCTTTTATCAGATGGAAGATTTTAAAGGCCTAAGCTATGATGTCTTTAAGCCTGATCGAAGTAAAAAGGTCCATGAACAATACGAACTGTATCATAAGGCCCTTAAACAATTGTTAAGTTAAGAAAAAAGCGCGATTGCGCTTAAGCGATGAAAACGAGAAAGGAAAAAGGATATATACAAAGGGAAAAAATGAAACACAGTTTAATAAGGTTGTTGTCGTTTTCATCTATGTTCTTTATTATAATCAAGATGTAATTTTTTGCAAGAAAAATGTAAAAAACTTTTATATTTATGAAATAATTTACAATATGTATAATAGAGCCGTAGAAACAGACATTGCATTCGCTAGGTGAAGCGATAGTCAGGAGTACTATGAACGATAAAGTAAAACGTATGACCTATTTGACGGTCTTTGTAGCTTTGGAGATCCTCTTCAGTATTGTTCCCTTTTTGGGATATGTGCCTTTAGGCTTTATTAATGCCACGACCCTGCATTTGCCAGTCATTCTGGCCAGCCTGATCCTGGGCTATAAGGAAGGCATGATCGTCGGCTTTATCTTTGGCCTTAGTTCGCTTTTGAAGAATACTTTTGAACCCAATGCCACTTCGTTTTTGTTTTCGCCATTTTTTGCCTTGGGCGAGACAAGCGGCAATCTTTTGAGTCTTGTGATCGTATTTGTTCCCCGGATCTTGCTTGGTGTCATACCTTATTTCATTCAAAATCATCTCAAAAACAAGTACAGGGTCTACCTGGCCAGTTTCTTCGCCAGCTTTTTTCATACGATCTTAGTCATGGGCTTAGCTTATCTCTTTTTTAGCAAGAGCTATGCCTTGGCCCTAGGCATTAATATCGATCTCTTGTTTTATACGATCTTATCACTTGTCTTTACCAGCGGTTTGGCGGAAGCTGTTTTAGCAAGTATTATCTGCCCGCTGATCTATCGGGTCTTTGTGAAAGGGAGGGTCTTATCATGAGTATTATCTTAGGCGTCACTTCGTCGATCGCCGCTTACAAATCGTTAGAGTTAGTTTCAAAGCTATTAAAAAGAGGTCTTGATGTCGAAGTCATCATGAGTGAGAATGCGACCAATTTTGTTACACCGGAGTGTTTCAGCGCTTTGACCAAGCATAAAACGATCACCAAGACCTTTGATAAAAATATCCACTATGAAGTCGAACACATCTCTTTGGCTAAAAAAGCTGAAGTCTTTGCGCTTGTGCCCGCGACTGCCAATGTGATCGCCAAGATCGCTCATGGCCTTGCCGATGATATGTTGACGACCACTTTCTTGGCGGCAGATTGTCCAAAGCTGGTTGCACCAGCCATGAATACAAAGATGTACGAAAATATGATCACTCAAGATAATCTCGCTTTGTTAAAAAAATATGGCATAGAGATCATCGAGCCCAGTGTTGGCCATTTAGCCTGCGGTGATACCGGCAAGGGCCATTTAGCCGATATAGACGATATCGAAGATGCGATCTTGCAAGCCCTGTGTCCAAAACCTTTAAAGGGTCAAAAGATCGTGGTAACAGCAGGGCCCACTAAAGAAAAGATCGATCCCGTTCGCTTTATCAGTAACCATTCAAGCGGCAAGATGGGTATTGCCTTGGCCCGCGCCAGCAAGCACTTGGGAGCTGAGGTGACACTGTTGCTGAATCGAGATAACGATCTAAGACTGCCTTATGGCATTAAAGTCGAACGCTTTGATAGCGTCAATGATCTCTTTGAGCTGTCATTAAAACATTTTGCAAAAGCCGACGGCTTTTTGATGTGTGCTGCAGTCAGTGATTATAGGGTCAAGCATTATCAAGATGAAAAGATCAAAAAAGAGGCTGAGCTTCACTTAGAACTTGAAAAGACGCGCGATATTTTAAGCTATCTTGGCGCCCATAAGAAACAGCAGAAGCTTTGCGGTTTTGCGATGGAGACCAGCAAAAACGATCTTGCATACGCCTATGAGAAATTCAAGCATAAGAATTGCGATCTTTTGGTCTTGAATAATCTCAAGGAAGAAGGAGCTGGTTTTAAGGGCGACACCAATATCGTTACCCTGATCGATGCAAAGGGTCACGAGAAATTAGAACTAGCCCTAAAAGAAGAGCTGGGCTTTGTGATCGTTAAACGTTTGATGGGGGTGGAATAGATGCTGCTAGTCGTAGATATCGGTAATACTAATATTACCCTGGGAATATACAATGAAAATCAATTATTGGCTTCTTATCGTTTGACGACTTCATTTAAAAGGACCAGTGATGAATATGGTTTTATGATCGAACACTTTTTAAAGTCAAATACGATCAAGGCTGAATCGATCGAAGATGTCATTATCTCAAGTGTCGTTCCGAAAGTTATGCACTCGTTTACAAATGCTATCCGGCGCTATTTAAACAAAGAACCTTTGATAGTGGGACCGGGCGTTAAAAGCGGGATCGTAATCAAATACGACAATCCCAAAGAGGTCGGGGCCGACCGGATCGTCGACGCCGCGGGGGCGCATTACTTTTACGGAGGCGATCTTTTGGTGATCGATTTTGGAACGGCGACGACCTTTGAATATATTGACCAAGAGGCTGTCTATCATGGCGGCGTGATCATGCCGGGTCTTGAGATCGCAGCCAAGGCCTTAAGCGACAATACGGCGAAGCTTCCTGAAATCGCCATCAAAAAAGAAGAGAGCGTCTTAGTGAAAAATACGATCGACGCGATGCAGTCAGGAGTCTATTTAGGCTACTTGGGCGCTTGCGAATACCTCATCAAAAAGTTTAAAGAAGAGACTAAGAAAGATCTCACAGTCATTGCGACCGGTGGTCTTGGCAAGATCATTGCCCTTGGCACCGATCTGATCGATATTTATGATCGTGAACTCACCTTTAAGGGTCTGTATTATATCTATTATAAAAATAAGGGGATAAAAGTATGCGCAAAGCCGGAGTCTTGATGCCTGTTGCCTCTTTGCCCTCACGGTTTGGGGTGGGGGATTTTGGTGAAGGAGCCTATCACTTTATCGATCTTTTAAAGAAGAGCGGTTTTAAAATGTGGCAGATGCTGCCTTTAAACCCTTTGGGCTATGGTCATTCGCCCTACCAGCCTTTTTCATCTAAGGCGATGGACGAGGTCTATGTCGATTTAGATGACCTAGTAAAAAGGGGGCTTATCAAAAAAGTCAAGAGTTTTAAAAGTAAAAGCAGACATATCGATTATGAAGCAGTGCGCGCTTTTAAAAGGTCCTATGTGTTAGAAGCACTGAAGTCATATCGTGAACAGCGTGATTACCGTGCCTTTATGCGCCAGGATTGGGTCTACCACTATGCTGTCTTTATGACCTTGAAGGAAGCTAATCACAATAAGCCCTGGTATGAATGGGAAAGCGAACATAAGAACTGGATCTTAGATAAGAAATTAGATCTCAGTCCCATGGAAGAGACTATCCGCTACCATGTCTTTGTCCAACATCTTTTATATCAAAGTTTTAAAAAACTTAAACACTATGCCCATAGTAAAGGCATTTCCATTATCGGGGACATGCCCTTTTACGTCGGTCTTGACAGTGTTGACGTCTACACTTACCAAGAGGGCTTTATCTTAAATGAAGACGGCAGTGCCAAATTGATCGCTGGTGTTCCGCCGGATTATTTTTCTAAAGATGGCCAAAGATGGGGCAATCCGATCTATGATTGGTCAAGACTGAAAGAAGACGGCTATGCCTTTTGGTTTGACCGCCTTCACTATATTTCAAACTTATTTGATATTACGCGGATCGACCACTTCCGGGCCTTTGATACCTATTATGTGATCGACGCCAAAGAAAAAACGGCTCGTCACGGCCATTGGGTCTTGGGTCCTTCGTATGATTTCTTTGATGCCCTTTTCAATACCTATCCAGAGCTTGAGATCATTGCGGAAGATCTAGGGGATCTGCGCGATGAGGTACACCTTTTACGCGATCACTACGATCTAAAGGGCATGCGGGTCTTGGCCTTTTCCTTAGATCTTTTAAATAGCGAAGATAAGGAGAACCTCATTGTCTATACGGGTACGCATGACAATCAAACGCTCGTCTCTTTTATCAATTGCTTAGCAAAAAAAGAAAAAAAGCGCCTGGAAAAGGAACTGGCTCTTTTAAAGATCGAGGGCGAAGATCTCATTGCCAAACTTATCAACTATTGTCTTGGCCTAAAGGCGGAGTATGTCATCTTTCCGATCAGCGATCTTTTAAGGCTCACAGACCGGGCACGCATCAATGAGCCAGGCATCATCAATGACAAGAACTGGTGTTATCGCTTTGCCACTTGGCAAGAATTAGATGAAAAGATCCCGCAATATCGCTCACTCATCAAAAGGAGCAAACGCTAAAACTCTCTTTAGATAGGCCAAAGAAGTCAGATCAAAGACATTCTCTTTGTTGGCACTGCCCACAAGAACGGCTTCAATACCGATATTAGAAGCACCTTTGATGTCGCTGGAAAGACTATCGCCAACGATCAGATAGTGGCTCTTATCAAGATCTTTTAGATCGTGCAAGACATATTCAAAGAATTCTTTAGCTGGCTTGTCATAGCCGATTTCTTGTGAGATATAAAGGGCTTTGATGTGATCTGAAAGGGTAGAATTGGCAATGCGCGGCCTTTGAATGTCTTTAAAGCCGTTGGTGATGATCGCGATCGCATAGTCTTGACTTAATTCTTCGATCACCTTTTCGGCTCCGTTTAAATAAAAAGGATGTTTTGCCAATTCGCGATTATAGAAATATTCAGCTTTAGAAGCCAGTTTTGGCTCAAGTTTGAGCTTTGCAAAAGTCTTAGCAAAGCGCTGATAGCTAAGCTGTTCTTTGGTGATTTCTCTTCTTTCCAAAGCCTTCCATAATTCATGGTTGATTTCCAAATAGGTATTGATATAGCTGTCTTTAGCTTCGATACCCAGGTTTTCAAAAGTCAGTCTAAGAGATAAAAGCTCGGCTTTAGTAAAATCGAAGATCGTATTGTCAAGATCGATCAGAAGATACTTGAGCTTAGGACGCCGATGAAAAAAAGATATCTGCGTTTTAATATAGTTTTCATCATTACTTCTAAGGCTTTTGACATAGCGCCCAAGAGCGTACAGGGGATCTTTTTCTTTAAGGGCGTCTTCTTTTATGCGCAGCGCTTCGGCTTGATAGCCCTTTAAAAAGCGCGGGTTTTTAAAAAGCTCCATGCCCCTCA
Source organism: uncultured Erysipelotrichaceae bacterium (assembly GCA_944325935.1). GTDB lineage: Bacteria > Bacillota_I > Bacilli_A > Erysipelotrichales > Erysipelotrichaceae > JAHHTG01. The sequence continues at coordinate 14,707 of CALVCF010000054.1, forward strand.
TCCTTTCTTAATTTGTAAGTCAAGATAAAATAGGAAAACGGGATCAGGCAATATAGCGCGCTGAAAAGATCAAGGCGGACAAAAAAGTTTGCGATATTTAAGATAAGCGCCAGTAGGCTCGAAATGAGCGTATGTAAGAAATAAGCCGGTTTTTTCAAGGCTTTCAAACCTAAAAAAGAAGCATAGACAGAGACTCCGCCACCCAACAGCAAGAAGATCGAATTATAAAGGGCGAGGTCTTCATCATGTGCGAATAAATAGACATAGATGATGCCGCTGATAAATAAGGCCAGCCCTAAAGCTAAAAGCAGATAAGATAAATAACGGTAGATTCTTTTCATGTCTGTAATTTTAACACGCATAGCTATTTGTGTCTATTTGCGCTATGATATATAAAAGGTGGTAATGATTATGACATATACACAAGAATTAAAGAAAATGATCCAAAAGCGTGATCCAAACGAAACCGAATTCATTCAAGCGACAAGCGAGGTCCTCGACAGTATCAGCCTGGCGCTTGACGACCATCCAGAATATATCGAAAGCGGCGTGCTGGATAGAATGATCGAGCCGGAAAGGCAGATCATCTTCCGCGTGCCCTGGGTCGATGATCAAGGAGCGGTGCAAGTCAACCGCGGTTATCGGGTCGAATTCAATTCGGCGCTGGGCCCTTATAAAGGAGGTCTTCGCTTTCATTCAAGCGTCAACCTAGGTATCATTAAATTTCTAGGCTTTGAGCAGATCTTTAAAAACGCCTTAACGGGGCTGCCGATGGGCGGCGGCAAGGGTGGCAGCGACTTTGATCCTCATGGCAAAAGCGATTCTGAGGTCATGCGCTTTTGTCAAAGTTTCATGAGCGAACTATATCGTCACATCGGCCAATTCAAAGATGTGCCGGCGGGTGATATCGGGGTTGGGAAAAGAGAGATCGGTTTCCTGTTTGGCCAATATAAAAGGCTGGCTAATGAATATAGCGGCGTTTTAACAGGTAAGGATCTCAGTTATGGCGGTTCCTTATTGCGGACGCAGGCGACAGGTTATGGTCTTCTATACTTTACAAAGGCAATGACAGATGATCACGGCCTCAATCTCAAAGATAAACTTTGTGTCATCTCGGGTTCGGGCAATGTTGCGATCTATGCGGCTTATAAAGCTAAGGAACTCGGCTTAAAAGTTATCGCTATGTCTGATTCCGATGGCTATATCTATGATAAAGAGGGCATCGACATCGATCTTGTCCAAACGATCAAAGAAGTTAAGCGTGCCAGGATCAAAACCTATATAAACGATCGCCCCAAAGCTGAGTATCATAAAGGGTCAAAGGGGATTTGGCAGATCAAGTGCGATGTGGCTTTGCCTTGTGCTACACAAAACGAGATGGACCTTCTAGATGCCAAGACGCTAGTGCAAAATGGCGTGCAAGTCGTTGCGGAAGGAGCCAATATGCCTTTAAGCCGCGAAGCTTCTGATTACCTGGTCCAAAATAAGATCTTATACGGACCAGCGAAAGCCGCTAATGCGGGCGGGGTAGCTGTCTCGGGGCTTGAGATGTCCCAAAATTCTTTAAGGCTCAAATGGAGTGTCGAAGAAGTTGACGAAAGACTCAAAAAGATCATGAACGATATCTATCGCGAGGCGAGCTTAACAGCCGCCAAATACGGACAAAAGGATAATTTGATCGTCGGGGCTAATATCGCAGGCTTTTTAAGGGTCGCGGAGGCAATGTATCTTCAAGGCGTCGTATGATGTTGCAAAAGCGAACTAAATTAGTATAATTAGAAATGGTGTGAAGGAATACCCAAGCGGCTGAAGGGGTTGGTTTCGAAAACCAATAGGTCGCCTTGCGCGGCGCATGGGTTCAAATCCCATTTCCTTCGCCATTTTTATTTATATATAGCGCTTACAAAAAGGGATAGTATTGTAATAAATCTGATAAAGTGTATAATTGAGTCGTAAAGGAGATGGAAGCATATGAAGACAAATCTAGTCGTTCAAGCCATGGGCAGCGAAAAGAACGTAGCTGATGTCGAAAAGATGGTCAAGGAAGAACTAAAACTTAAGGGTGTCAAGATGACAAGCATCGATACTTTAGATGTCTACTATAAACCAGTTGAAAACGAGATCTACTACGTTATGACAGCTAAAGATGGTTCGACCTTAGAAGGTCAGCTCGAAAACTGCTAGATCAGCAGTTTTAAATTGGGGTATAGCCAAGCGGTAAGGCTGAAGACTCTGAATCTTCCATGCACAGGTTCGAATCCTGTTACCCCAGCCATAAGAAATTATGAGCTCTACTAGAATTTCTTAATAAAGAAATCTGGTAGAGCTTTTTCTTTTATCAGAAGCTTTAATTGCTACTTGGCATTAAAAAAGGACTTTCAAATGAAGTCCAATTCAAACTCAATAGGTAATTGTTTTTAGATCCTAAGACCTTCGAAATCTAATCATCTAAGAACATTACATCAACCATCCAGTAAAAGGAGGATCACCCAATCAGAACCGCATAAGTCTAAGACTAAGAGCCTAACTGGCAGCCTAGTAGCCTAATTGCGTGGCCTGATTGCGCCTATTGACACTTAAATCTTACCAAGAAGAAAGGAGAAATGCAACATTAATTGCACTATTAAACACAACACTTTATTCAAACTTTAAGACAACATTGATAAAACCTAACGCAATATCTTGATATTTTGCTAGAAATTTAAAAAATCTACAAAAATAACATAGTTGTTTATCAAAAGAAGAAAAAAAGAAAACAACTATGGCGAGAGCCTTAGTAGTAAGTTTATCAAGTGTGAAGAAGATCGCATGAAAAGCAAGAAAGGAGGAGACCGCGCTGTGGCTCAAGAAAAGTTAAATACCTTCTATGACGAATCAAATGATATGACCTTCGTTCAAGATCGTCCCGTTTATGATCTAGATTCAATTATTGAAGCGATTAAAAGCTATCGTCTTATTAAGCATGATATGCCTTATAAGCCTGAAGAGTTTTTGCAAAAGGTTTATGAGTACGAGATAGATCATCACTACAAGTACCAAGATGGAGGAAAGAAGTTCAAACAGCGCTTTGGGATCCATTTTACCTTGCTTCTACCCATAGGTTTTGAAGATCGCTTTAAAGGCGATGAATATGCCTTTAATCGTTCTTTAATTGCTCTTACAGAAGAGTTTGTAAGAAAGATCAGAGGAAGCGAAGTTTATCTTCGCTATGTGGCTTGGTATGTTCCGATCGGCGATATTGCCAGATATATCCATATCTACCTTAGCGATCGTGAGTTCGTGGAGTTTGATAAAGTCTTATACCGTAAAGATTTTTGGCAAGACAAGACAAGCGGCAAGATGTGTAAGGCCCATGATCCAAATGGAGCACTAACGCATAAGAAGGGTGAAGTAAAAGGATACATTCATAAAACTTTTAAGCCGGCTAAAACTAGGATCTTGGCAGCCAGAAACGAAGAAGAACTGAGAAAAAGAGGTGAGATGTTTAGGGAAATATGGCGAACGATACTTCTCACGCAAAAATTAGTGTTTCGCAACAAATTGACCTTTAAAAGAAAGAAATACTCAAACTTTTCAAATCGCTTTTTAAGAAGAATCTATCAAAAGTGCAACTGGATCATGACCGAGTTTGAAAACAAGATCGCTATTTATTCATGCGATGAAGTCAGGCAAGCAAACTGGCATGACATTAAAGATGGAGCTGATCCAAATGATGCGATCGACACCAGTTTAAAACGCAAGATCGAGTCGCTGTTCTATCGCTATAAAGAATACTTTAAAAAGATGAAATTTACCGTAGCTGAAGGAGTCAAACTATCGCTTAACGGGCGATGCGACTTTGCTGAAGCTGCTTTAGATAAATTGCGGGAAAAGTTTAACTTGGAACTATCAGGAATCTTATCCGCAACATAACCCTTGTTTACTCCGGATCAAGAAATAAATATTTCAGGTCTTAAGACTATACCAAGTGATCCGAGTAAAAATATCAACTTCAGTTTTTTGACAAATAAATGATCCCTGTGTGCAGTGGTTGCCTGAAAGACCTTCATATCTTAGACGACTGTATGTAAATCATTTCATAGCTCTGTGATTACAAAGTCTAGGTTCAGTGACCCATTAATCGGATAAAACTGATGGAATCGATAGCCATTAAGAGTCCACTAGACGGAATAATGATACTTACACCTATATAGGGTCCTTGGCGACAAGGGTGTTGGATGGAATTTTATGGTTCCTCGGCCAAAAGCTCTATTGCCCGATAGAAGAAAATAAGCAATAGCGACACATGATGTGCTACATATCTAAAAGCGCTATCACAGTTCTAATTACTTTTTAGCTGATTGATTTTTATCTTTCAGCTTCTTATAAGCAAGCACACGAGGTTACCTCAGCATTTCATTCATTTCACCTTGTGTGCTTGTCTATGAGATTACAACGTAGCTCTATTGTAAAAAGAGGTGTCAGCTGACACCGATTTCACTAAAAGAGGCTGCTTTGTAAATTCCGGTGTCAGCTGACACCGGAATTGTCAATAACAAGCCGTTTGTAATATATATCCAGTTTAGCTGGGGTTGTACTTAATCGAAAAAGGAGGAAACAAAATGATTAAAGTCTTACCAGTAATCAACATTAAAGGCGGAGTTGCCAAAACGACCACAGCCTTTAACTTGGCTATGCTGTTTAGCCAAGACAGGAAAACGATCGTGATAGATCTTGACGGTCAATGCGATCTCACAAGACGTGCCAAAGTCAAATATAAAAATGACTTGGTAGATGAAGATGGAGTAGCAGTCGCTAAAAAGACGATCATTGATTGTCTAAAGAATCCCAAAAAGATCAAGTCGGCGATCCGTAAAACACGATACGGTTTTGATTTAATTTCAGGCGATGAAGGCTTATATGGTTTTGAAAAGACCGCACAAGAAGGGAATACCGCTTTAGCTGAGGTAATTAAAACGCTTGAAGGCTATGGCTATGAGATCTGTGTTTTAGATTTCAGTCCATCTTATTCAAAGTTTACGATCGAGGCGCTCACATCAGCTACTTTTGTGATCGTGCCCGGAGAGGCAAGTGACAAGTCGTTTAAAGGATTTAAAAGGATCTTAAACATGGCAATAGAGATCATGAAAAACACTAAGCGGCAATTCCTAGTTGGATTCTTGCCAGTAAAGATCTCTGGCAAATCCGATCTTGAAACACTGGAGGAATTTAGAAGTTCGCCTTTAGGCGGTCTTGTATTGCCGTTAGTGATTAGAGATGATAAAACTAATATACGCCGATCTGAAAAAGGGCGGCCGCTAGTAAAAAGAAGTTGCAAAGCATCAGACGATTATAGAGAACTATATAGCTATTTAAAGAAAAGAGGGATTTAAAAGATGGAATACGTAAAGAAAACATTAGCGCAGCAGGCAGCTGAAGATATTGAATCAGTTTTAAGCAGTGATGCCTATAAAAGTTTCATGGCGCAACATGAAGCGATGTATGAAGAGGATAAGGACGTCGAGCTTATAAAACTTGATGACTTGGTTGATAGTCCATTCAACGAAGGAAGAGAAATAAAAGAGGAATCCATTGAAGCTATGATGATGTCGATCCTAGATGAGGGCTTACAACAACCCATTATTGTCACACCTTTAGAAGATGGCAAATTCCGCAAGGTTTCCGGCCATATAAGAACCAAGGCGATCGAAAGGATCTTTAAAAAGCATAAAGGTTTCAAGTTTAGGGGAAATACCAATTATGTTTATGTTCCTTGTATCATTCTTAAGTATAAAAATGATCTCTATGAACATATGGCCGTCTTGACTGGTAACGTCAAAAATGATGATAGCAAAAAAGAACGCATACGCAGGGCCAAAGATGCCAACAAGCTATATGAAGATTGCATCGCAAGCGGTATCAAGATCAAAAATAAGCTCGACTGGCTAGTTAAGATAACCGGATATTCAAGGAAATCAATTTGTCGGTATTTAAATGATGAAAGTCTAGCTCCTGATGTCAGAGAAAATGCCAAAGATCATGCTGAAGATGATGGCATCCCACAAGATGTGTCTGATAAAAAGAAAGAGAAAGCCTTAAGAAATCCACTAAAGAAATTTGATAAGGCGATCGATCTTTTAGAAGAGATCGAAGAGAGTTTTAATGGGATCGACGAAAAAAAGATCAATACGATCAAAGCGCTCATTTATGAGCTCAAAGAAGAGATCAAGGACAGTCTATAAACTACATTATAGCTAGAGTGTAAAAAGAGGTGTCAGCTGACACCGATTTCACTAAAAGAGACGATTTTGTAAATTCCGGTGTCAGCTGACACCGGAATTGTCATAAGCGAAAGTTTTGTAAAAGGAGGGAAATTATGGCAAAGAAGCTACTAAAAGGCTTAGGCTATTTTGCGATCGGATATTTTATCTTGTTTGTGGTGGTAATGATCTGCAATAAGTTAAAGCCGGATCAATACCTATTCGATTTCATTTTCTGGCTTGGTGATATAGGTTTCATTGATGATCTTGTCATCGTGATTATATATTTCGGTATGTTGAAAGGGATCATCAAATTGTTCAGAAGGTGAAAAGATGGATTTGATAGCCAATATTTTTAGTTATATCGTTAATGTCATCTTTCCCTTTTTAATCGCTTTAGTATTAGGTGCGATCGCCGGATACTGTGTTAAACAGCTAGTCTCAATCATAATTGATCTCGATCTTAGAAACGCTCTTATTTCAGTTATCTTTGTCGGCGCGATATTAGCTGCCGTGTGGTGGATCTCTAAAATGCTTGGATTTAGTTTTGCGGTATGGTGCGGTCTTGTGATCGGCGGCATAGGAATAAATTTAATGTTTATATTTTTAGAATGGAGGGATTCGAGATGATAGAAAAACTTTATATGATCTATGACAAAGATCGAAAATGTTTTGTGAGAAAATTTAAAAGCCATAATCACTATACGCTCAGGGTCTACACCGTTTTGGATCAGGCTGAAAGATATATTGAAGATAGTAACATCAACGCTGTCATCGTCACATATAAGATCGAAGATCCTAAGTTTTTGGAGGAAGCTGAATGAAGAAGATCATTTTAATCGGATTATTACTTATACTCAGCTCTTGCTCAAGCGATAAACATGAGATCGTCTTCGTTTCAGATCCTAAAGCGGCGATCGGAACAGACATAAATACTTGTGAATATGTTGAAAGTGTTGATGGAATTGAAGTAACCGAAAGCATGATCGATGAAGTCGAAAACCAGATCATAGTTGATGATGTCAGAGTATCTTGCGGCAATCTTATTGCTGATAAGATCGAGACGAAATTAGTTCAATACGCAATAAATGGCACTTCCTATGATCTATATGTGAAAGTTGTCGATGAGGAAGCGCCGGTTATATTGATAGACGATCATATTGAAGTAGAAGAAGGCAATGAATACTTCGATCTAAACAGTGTGATAAAGGTCTCTGATAATTACGATAAAAACTGTACTCTTAGCATTGATGGCGACTTTGATATAGATAAGATCGGCAAATATCAATTAAAAGCTGTCGCAAGTGACATTAATGGAAATGAGAGTGAAAAGGAATTTACGGTTGAGGTTGTTGAGAAAGAAAAAGAGATCGTTGAAGTTGAAGTTCCATCTTATAGTGGTGGATCAACTACTACTTCAAGACCTAGCAGTGGTGGATCATCTTCAAGCAAACCTTCAGATGGTAACTCAGGAAGTAGCAAGCCTTCAGACGGATCAAGCAGCAGTTCATCCGGATCTTCAGGATCTCAAAAGCCAAGTTCATCTAGTCCATACATTAATGGCGTTAGGAATATCTCGATCGCCAAAGGATCTAGTATGAGTGACATGATCTATGAACTCACAAGAAATATAAGTGCCAGCTCATCAGTAACTGTTGATTATACAAGAGTCAATCTTTCGGTAGCTGGATCATATCCGGTCTACTACTATGGCCAGGATGGTGCTAGTGCATCTTGCACTGTAACGGTTAATTAAAAGAAAGGGTCTAAATTTGGTGAAAGGGTTTATATATGAACCAAATTAAATGGACAGTTCTTGATGATATGAATGATGATTTAGGTAATCCAACTTGTTGGTTTTTTGTACCTAATCCTAAAACTTATATTTATATCACTTTAAGTTCTTCGGATCATTATACTGTTTATGTTTATGATTCGGATCTTGATGCATATCTAGATGTTAAAAAATTTAGATCTCTCAAAAATGCTAAGAACTGGGTTTCAGATCTTTTATATTAGAAAGGTTATTTGTCGCTAGATAGAGCGAAAAAGAGGTTAGAAAGATGAGAAAAGAAGATATTCTGAATTTTTTAAAAAGCAGCGAAACAGAATACCTGTTACCAGAAACTAAAAAGTTGATCGGATCAAAATCAGAGTCAGCTGAAAGAGTACGCCGGTTGAGATCTAAAAAAGCCGATTCGTTACAATGTAACGCTCATGTAACGGAGTGTAACGCTGATGTAACAGACTGTAACGAAAATGTGATGCTAGAGAATAGAGATAAGAGTAAAGAGATGTTGGATGTAGTTTATAGACTTAAATGAGAAAGGAGCAATATGAACAATGTAATTATCAGCGGCAAGATCGCCAGTGACTTAGAAGTGAAAACAACAAATAAAGGATTGGCTTATCTTAAGTTCAGACTGCTTACTAAAAAGACTTCAAGCGAACAAAATAATTTGTTTGATTCTATACCATGTGTGGCATGGGGAAAAATCGTAGATAAGTTTAAGGAAGTATCTAAAAATGACTACCTCATCATATCTGGCAAAATTTCATCTAACGATTACAAAACAAAAGATGGTAGACAGATCAATGCGGCCGAAATAGTAGTGATTGATATTGAAAAAATAAATACAAGCGATGATAATAGTAGCATAAAGAATACAGGAGCAATTTAATGGAAAGAGAAGCAAGATTTAGAGGTATCGGCATTAAAACAAGAGAAAAAGCCAAAAAATCAGGATTGCCTAAAAAGCATTTTGAGATGGTAAAAAGAATTGATGATCTTTTGGATGAAAGAGGCTGGCTTCCTGTTGACTTAAAAGATAGAGGCTTTCCCTACTACAACAAAATCAGCAGTTTTAGGACGGGGAAACAGAACCTTTTGACTTCGAATCTTAATACAATCGTCAGTCTTTGTGAGGCCCTTGGCGTTAGTTTAGATTATTTATATTATGGCAATGATTCAAGAGATAGCAAGGATCATTAGTGCGAGAAAAGCATACATTATTGAGTCCAATCAATTTGTATCAGAAGTGGAAATATTAAAATCAACTAAAACATATTCGATCGTTCGCCTTCCAAGTGGAGGCGGCATCAGAGTTTCAAATAATAGGATCTTTAAAACAAAAGAGGCGGCAGAAGCCAGTTTAAGATTCAATCGTAAGTAGGGTGGACAACAGATCCACTTTTTATTTTAGAGGGAGATAAGAGTATGGAAGAAATAATCAAAAGTGAATTATTCAAAGCCGGAGATGGCGAGCTTAAGATCTGCATCACAAAAGAATTGCTAGAGGATATGAACGGCAATAAAGCGGATGTATATGATGTCATCGTCGATGGCATCGAGTGGTGTGCTACAACTAATTTTATTCACGCAACTATCTTGTATGAACTTCTTAAAAGATATTATCAAGGAGACGTTAGGCTTGGGAGGATAAAGGATCTTGAATAAAGAGGAATGTTTGAAGGAGATCTTTGGTCTATATCGAGAGCTATTAGATGATATAATGTTCTTGTAGCAAGGCAAGACAAACGAAAAAAATCCGCCCCAGCCAAAACCGTGCGGAATCGCCCCTTTGAAAGGAGTGATACGTATGACTAGACTTAGAAGATTTTTACTTCGTAAGTTAGTTATTATTATTCTTTCGATCAAACTAAGGATCGGGAAAATAAAAAGCCCTAACATGCACCGTTAGAGCAAATACCTAACACAAGGCCTGGCCTTGCTACACTTAGAGTATAGCATAAAAGATGATTTGTAGCAAAATTGCTACATTTTTAATTTAGAGAGGTGGAAAATATGAATTATTATTATGTTGTAATCAAAGGAAATAAGATCTTTGGCGATGAAAAGATGCCATATGAAGAATATATTTACTTTGACTATAAAGATAAAGCTGAAGAATTTATGAGCACATATTCAAACAGCGATGATATGGAAGTAGAACTTCTTAATCAATCTAGTTTTGTTAAGCAATATGGCAAAGAAGGCCTTGAAAGAGCTGAATGGTACTTGGATCGAAATGAATAGAAAGTGAGGATGCACAATGAAAAAATTACTAGCTATTTTATTATCTATATTAATGGTCACAAGTTTAGCGGCTTGTGGTGACAAAAAACTTGAAAGACTTGTGCTTTTAAATGACGAAGATATTATAGTCGAACTTGGATCAGATCTGGATCTTACTCTTGAAAAATATTTAGATACCTCAGATCTAAGTGAAGAAGAATTAGCTGAAGTTACTATCAAGCTAGTCACACCAAAGATGGACGGTAACGGTAATGTTAAAGCTGATTCCAAAGAAGTTGAACCTACTAACTTAGGTTTTGGCACAAAAGCCATTTTAATTGAACTTGACGGCGAACAAAAGACCATCAATGTCAAGGTAGAAGATACTGTTGCCCCTGAATTTACTAAGAGCAAAGACTCTTACACGATCGAAGAAGGTGACAAGCTTCCTGATATTAAAAAAGACTTTGAAGCTACCGATCTAACCGAAGTAACTATTTCAGTTAATACTGATGAAGTCAAAACTGATAAGCCAGGCAAATATAAGGCAACAGTAAAGGCTACTGATACTTCTGGTAATGAGACAACTAAAGAAGTCACGATCACAGTCGAGGAAAAACCCGAACCTGAAATAAGCAAGCCATCATATAGCGGTGGATCAACCACCACTTCAAGACCTTCAGGTGGCAGCTCATCTTCAAGTAAACCATCGAGTGGCAATTCAGGAAGCAGCAAGCCTTCTGGCGGATCAAGCGGCGGATCTTCAAGCAAGCCCGCCGAAGAAACGTGTACCCCATATACTGCAGGATTTATGGGTTTAGAATTCTCAACATTTGAAGAAGCCGATGCATGGGCGCAAAACTACATATATAGTCAAACTTTCCCATGGAAATACGGCTCTTACGGTGTATTTTCAACAAGCTGCGGATATGCAATCGATATGTTTGAATAAACAATAAGCGACTCTGCCGTAAGTCCGGCATTTGAATATATAGCGATAGTTTAAAAGACTATCGTTTTTTTATTCAAAAGAATTAAAACGACTTGATGTTTTCTTCTTCTTTACCCTTTCGACATCGTTTTTAATTCCAGTGTTTGTGTATCCAGACACTTTAAAAGTAATATGGCGATACTATCTAAAATCTCAATGCTTCAAAATATACTCCTCAATGAAGCTTTTTTCTTTTCTCAATACTTAAAAGATAGTCCTTATTACACTTTATAGGGGGTGGTATTTATCAGTTTATTACTGGGTAGGAGATAGGACGTCGTCGAAAACCCAGATATAAAAAAGGTTACTAATTTATCGATTAAAATTCTGTTTCATTTAACTATGTGAGATACGGTCATTCTTTATAGAATGGTTTTTTTATTTTAAGTGGAGGAATATTTTGAAAAAGCTTAAAAAACTATTGATTTCGATCTTTACTGTTTTGATGCTTACCACTACGATCTCTCCGATCGCTGCTGAAACAGTTTCGATTAAAGAAACAAGTCCTAATCCTAACTGGTCACTTAAAGTAACGCCATGGGGTGGACATGCAAGTGGCACCGCTGGATCACTTACAGTAGGTGGTGAAAATGCCTTCTGTATTGAAAGTGATATACAACTGACAAACAGTACTGGAACAAAGGTATCTTACTCAAGCTATGGAATCAGTGCCAAACAGGCCAAAACATTGGCGCTTCTTCAATACTATGGCACTCATAACTATGGGTCTAATGGCTGGGCAATGGCTCAAAACTTTGTCTGGTACTATTGTTATAAGCAAGGTATTAATAAGAGTACTAACCATATGTACGCCTTTATTT
>CALVCF010000055.1 GCA_944325935.1 uncultured Erysipelotrichaceae bacterium
TTACTGTCTTGGTTTTACGTTTACCTTTTGGACTTCGGTTTGTTAAGCAACCTTATCCACCATTTAGCCTTGTATCCGGTTTCTGTTCGTACGCTCGAAAGAATCGCTACACCACTTCCTTCATCCTAGACATCACTGTCAACGACTTGTGGTTCACTACACTTGGCGGTAAATACCTGTGATCGGTCTATCTCCGACTGAATTCGTGCCATGCCCGGCACACCTAAAAAGATGAGCCGAGGGCTCATCTTTTGATCACTATGATATAGCTTATTTAAGCAATTTTAACATTCTTTAAGCGCAAATATTTGGGTCCGCAATAACACTCGTCAGTTTCCTGCTCTTTGGAATACAAGGCATCTTTGATTGCTTCATAGATATTACAAGAAATACTGAAAGATGTTAATGGGATAATCTCATCCTGACTCTTGTGCAAAAGACCCAATCTGACTTCTCCCCCGCAATAACCGCTGTTTTCTTCAAGCTGTGGCGAAGAGAAATTGACGATCTCTAAATAAGGGAAAGCCAAGGCCTTATCAGAAGACGCGCAGTCTACTTTGACAAGATTGGCGTTTCCTGAGATGTGACTGACTTTTAAATATTGTCCAAAACGTATATCGCCCCAGTTTTGAACTACTTTACCGTTTCTAACGATCGTCGTATCCTTTATGAGCGAACCATGGGCATCAAATGGTGCGCTATGACTTGCTCCATCAAGGCAGCCGACGACACTTAAATTTAAATCGTAAGGCACAAGCTCATCGTTTAACTCATAATGGTTCATCTTCATATATTTCGAAGCGAAGTTCAAATCGCCAGCTAAAGACGAGAAGATTAAATCACGCATCTCCCCGCTTAAGACGACGTCAACATCTAATGAATCGCATTTTTGGGCAATCGAGCGATAGTAAGCCTCTTTCAGGACCTGCTCTACCCTTTGAGTGATCTTGGCATAATCTTCATCCATCATCTCAAAATGCAAGTAAAGTTCAATCTCTTCTATTTCGCCTTTAAAAGTCGGAATAACTTCGGCTTCTAAAGTAGTCTTTTCAAAAGAACGTTTAACTCCATATGAATTTAAAAGCTCGACCTGCTTTTTTTGCGCGAATACTTCGATCGAATTGAGCCAACCGTTTTCAAAATGATCGGCCTTGATGATCGCATCCGCTGCCTTTAAGGCAATATCTGATAGATCTCTATTATCGATCGACTTGACTTTCTTAGTGGAGCTGTCGACGTCTTTTTCTAACTCAAAGGGTTCATTATCTACTTTTTGAGCTGTATCGATCGCTTCTTTGATTTTTTTCTTGATACTGCTAAGATCATCGGCAGCATTTAAGACCAAAGTCGAACTCCCTAATTTATCATCATGTTCAACATAAATTGTGACACTTAGATCATCATTATCTGTGTAGCGATTCGTCTCGAGTTTATTTAAAACGTAAAAGAGCTGAACGCTTTGAGTGTGTTTTTAAGATTTCAAAAGAGCTGATCGCTGTCTCTTCCTTTAAGATACTAATCAAATTATCCATCATCCTAGTTTTACCTTCGCTTTCAAATAGGGTCCTCCATCTGCTACATAGACCCATTCTTTATGGCCTTTGCCACACATACCACTGCCAGTGACCTCGCACTTATCCGAGACCATCGAAATTGAGTTTAAGAGATCTGGCACATAGCCGCTCATCACAACGGGCGCAAAGATATGATCGGTAATCTTGCCATCGACGATCTCATAAGCATATTGAGCTGTACATTGAATCTGCCAGTTCTTGGGATCCTCCATTCCATTGGAAGTTTGGCATAAGTAAAAACCATGTTTGATTGATTTAATCATATCTTCAAGCTTGTCATTGCCCGCCAAAAAGAAAGTGTTAGTCATACGGGTATAAGCCTTGCGACGCGAGGACTCTCTTCGCGAATTGCCGGTTGGTTCAGTTTTTAACTCTAGAGCTGACAAGACATCGCTGATCCCGTTTTTGAGGATACCTTTTTCAATGATCGTCGTGTCATGAGCTAAAACGCCATCATCATCAAAGAAATAAGATGCTGCGCTCAAAGTCGCACTGGCACCATCGTGCATATTGACAAGATCAGAAGCAACTCTTTTACCGACATAATCTTTCGCTTTAGCTCTATTCTTAACAAACATATCCATCTCAACTCCATGTCCGAAGGCCTCATGGGCAATAAGTCCCGAGATCGAAGGATGTGTGATGACATCGTAATAACCCGCAGGAATAGTTTTCGCCTTTAATAGATCAACAGCTAATTTGGCATTAAAGGCAATTTTGGCTCCGAGTTCCTCTAAAACTGTCTTTGAATTAACACCGTAACTTACATCATAACTTGACTGGATCTTTGAATCTTGATTTGCCACGATCATCACGATACCGTTATTGTAAGTATAGTATTGATCTAATTGACGATTTTTGCTGACAAAGATGTTTGAGATCTCTCTTTTTGTAAAGACCATTTGCGCTTCCACGATTCTTTGATCATAAGCCATAGCTTCGTCTTTATATTTTCGCAAATAATCTAAGATTTCGTTTTCGCTTAAGACTTCTTCATCCTCTCTTACAAAAGATTTGACTAGCGGCTCATCTTTTAAGACACCTACCTCGACACAAGGAACACTTCTTGTAAGAGCTAGAGCTTCTTTGATATCTTCTGTTGCAAGGCCTTTAATATCATCACAAGAGTACTCGCTATAATGATCTTCATTATAGACTTTGATGACAAAACCCGCATCGGAAGATGTCAAACTAGTAGCATCGCCTGCTCTGACTTGTTTTGAAGTTACAACATATTGTCTTCCTTTGGCATGGCGCCCAAAAATCGAAACATAAGCATAATCTTTAGATAATTCATCAACTAAAGACCTAGCAATCGCAATCCGATCTTTTAAAAACTGACTTAACATATTTTCACTCCTATCTATGCCAATTATTATACACCTAAACTATAAAAAAATGGCGTTCGCTGGGGGATTCGAACCCCCGGTACGGCAAAACCGTACACCAGCTTTCCAAGCTGGCTCCTTCAGCCTCTCGGACAAACGAACAGCGCCATTTTATTTTAACAAATTTTATTATTTGTGCAAGCTTTATCCAAATAACATGACATCACTAAGTCCCGCATCCTCTTCATCGTATAAACGCAGAAGGTCTTGGACCTCAAGTTTAGCCTTTTCCTCACCTTTTACGTCGTAGACAATCTTACCATGATTCATCATGATCAAACGATTGCCGATTGTGATCGCATCTTTAAGATTGTGCGTGATCATAATCGTAGTAAGCTTGTTTTCTTCAACGATCTTCTCTGTAAGATCTAAGACTGTTTTTGCGGTTTTAGGGTCAAGCGCCGCTGTATGTTCATCTAATAAAAGCAATTCCGGTTTGACAAGCGTGGCCATAAGAAGCGTCAAAGCTTGCCTTTGTCCACCTGATAAAAGACCGACTTTAGCCTCCAAACGTTTCTCAAGACCTAAATTTAAAGATACTAACTTTTTTTGATAGTCTTCTTTTTCTTTTTTGTAGATGCCTTTTTTAAGGGAACGGATCTTACCTCTTCTTTGAGCAATTGACATATTTTCGGCAATCGTCAGATCTTTGCAAGTACCACTTTGTGGATCTTGGAAAACCCTGGCAATATATTTAGCCCGTCTATTCTCAGGCATTTTAGTGATGTTTTTATCGCCGATCAAGATCTCGCCGCTGTCAAGAGTCAAAGAACCAGCAAGCAGATTCAACAAGGTCGATTTTCCTGCACCATTCCCCCCGATAACAGTTACAAAATCTCCATCATCGATCTTTAATGACAGATCATTGATCACACGATTCTCATTGATCGTTCCGGCATGGAAAGTCTTGTATATATTTTTAATTTCAATCATGGGTCTTCATCCTTTTTGGTTTTTTAAGGTTTGTGATCGAAATGGCCACCGCCACTATGATCGCTGTAAACAAGCGCATGTCATTGGCACTTATAAAGTCAAGATTGATCACAAGTGCTACGATCAGGCGATATATGACCGATCCTGCTATAATACCGATCAGAGTAATAAATAAATTTTTGTTTTTGAAGATGACTTCGCCGATAATGACGCTAGCAAGCCCGACGACAATTGCGCCGATCCCCTGTCCGACATCAGCATAGCCGTTATATTGCGATACTAAGGCTCCGCTTAAGGCGATGAGCGCATTTGACAACATCAACCCAGCGATAATAGTCAAATCGGAATTTACGCCGTTAGCTCTGATCATTTGATCATTAGACCCAGTCGCTACGATCGAAAAGCCGAATTCTGTATTAAAAAACCAGATAAGTAAGATCACAATGATGATCGAAACAACGATACCTAACAAGATCGCTGCATCACGATCTCTGGCAAAACCTAATAATTCACTAAGATTAGTAAGAATGGTGTCAGACATATTCAATGGAATATTAGCCTTGCCCATGATTCTGAGGTTGACAGAATAAAGACCTGTCATTGAAAGAATACCTGCCAGCAGCGAAGGAATATGCAACTTGGTATGTAAGAAACCAGTCACAAAACCAGCTAAAGCCCCAGAGACCGTGGCTAGTAAAGTAGCCAAAATAGGATCGACGCCCGCGACAATTGCCGTTGCAACTACCGCTCCCCCTAAGGCAAAAGCACTTTCGCTTGTTAAGTCAGAAATATTTAAGATACGATAAGTAACATGAATACCGATAGCCATAATGGCCCAAAGCATACCCTGTGCCAGGGCAGAAATCAGAATTGCAGACATTTATCCTCCTATTTAGCGACGTCACTACCTTCGTTTAAAATGCGCTCAGGCAAGGTGATGCCGATCTTTTGCGCCGTGTTGGAATTGTAGAAGACATCGATCTTTTCTTGATGGCCAACAGGAAGCTCTTTGATGCTGACGCCATCATTGATGATTTTAAGAGCCATTTCACCCGTTTGATAGCCGATTGTGTAGTAATCGACACCAAGCGAAGCCAAACCGCCGTTAGCAACGGCATTAGACTCCCCACAGATAACTGGTAAACTGTTTTCACTTGCGAAGATATCGACACTGCCCATCGCTGATGCGATATTGTTGTCGGTAGGAACATATAGAGCTTCAATGTTACCGCTAAAGCTCTGTAAAGTCTCAGCAATAACCGTCTTATCAGAAACCGTCTTGATATCGACTGCGATCCCCTTTTCTTGGCAGACCTCTTCCATCTGTTTAGCCTGAATTTCGGAATTTGGTTCACTCGATGTATAAATAATGCCTAAGGTCTTTAGATCCGGGACGATCTCTAAGATCAGATCGAGCTGGTCATCCATAGGACATCCATCACTAACGCCTGTGATCAAACCTTCAGGTGCATCTTCATTTTCAACAAGACCTGCCCCCTTAAAGTCCGTGATCGCAGTTGCCAAGATCGGCGTATCAATACTTGCCTGTTGAAGGGCTAAAGCCGGATTAGTACCGATCGCTAAAATTACATCATTACCCCCTTGAACAAGGCTATCTGCCATTGTCAAAAGATTAGATTGATCAGACTCTGGATTTTGATAATCGACTTCCAGATTCTCACCCTCGACAAGGCCTCCATCTTCAAGGGCATCAAGAAAACCCTGTCTGGAAAGATCTAAAGCGTCGTGAGTCATCAATTGCAAAATGCCTACCTTAACGACATCGTCATTACTAGAACAGGCTGCTAAAGAAATAAGTAAGGCGAAAACTAATAACAATTTTTTCATAAAAATCTCCTATCTAAGAAATAAAAAGCCGTCCCGACAAAGGACGACTAGCTCGCGTTACCACCTTATTTTACCTGCTTGTTGCCAAGCAAGCCTCAAAAACCACCAACATGGTCTAACACTTTAACGGGTGTTAAGCGTGATACTCTACTTTGCAAATTTCAAGTTCCCACTAGCTGATGTATTCAGTATGACTCACTGACCGTTTGCACCAAACACGATCTCGCTGTAAGTTGAGGCTCATACCTACTATTTCAGGTCATTGCGTTTTTATTTCTTGGGTTTATAGTAAAACTTAGTTGTGTCTTTGTCAATAATTTATTGTGCCATATCGATACCATTTTCAAGGATCTCAGCGGGAAGTTCATAGCCCATTCTCTCAGCGATCAATGAATTATAGTAAATCGTAGCTGTTTCAGATGTCATAAAATATATTGGCAATTCACTGATGTTGACTTCCCCTTCGATGACTTTGATCGCATTAAGACCGGTTTGATAACCAAGATCATAGTAGTTGACGCCGATCGAAGCTAAACCGCCATCTTCAACCATCGTATCGCAACCGACGATCGTTGGGATCTTATTTTCCGATGCGATCGTTTCAACCGAAGCCATAGATGACGCCAGCGGATTATCAGTTGGAATGTAAAGTGCATCAATATCGCCTATAAAAGCCGTCATAGCATCGTTGACCATCGTGAGATCTGAGATTGTCTTTTCTACAACTTCCCATCCACGTCTTTCGCACTCGGCCTTCATCTGCTCGGCTTGAACGATCGAATTTTGTTCGCTGGATGTATAAAGTAGACCCACCCTTTTGACATCAGGCACCAAAGTCTCGACCAGATCCATCTGAACATCCATATCGCAATAATCCGAGGAGCCGGAAATATTGGCACCTGGCTCATCGTTAGAAGCAACAAGCCCTACTTCAACATAATCGGTAATAGCAGTACCAAGGATCGGTATCTCGCTTGTCTCCTGTTGTAAAGCCTGGGCGCTGCCGGTTCCGATCGCTAAGATCAAATCCGGCGATGAACTAACCAGTTGCTGCGCCATTGTCGGAAGCGACGATTTATCGTTGTTGGGATTTTGAAATTCTATCTCAAGATTCTCGCCTTCTACATAACCATTGTCATTTAAAGCTGCTATAAAGCCATCATAGGCATTATTAAGTGCCTCATGGTCCATTAACTGCAATACACCGATTTTAGTAACATCTTCATCGCTTGTACTGTCATTAGCACTACAGCCCACTAAGGTCAAAACCAAAAACAAAACCAATAACTTTTTCATATCCTTTTCCTCCTGTCTTCTATACAAATAAAAAATCGCCCCCTAAAGGGCGATTAGATCGCGTTACCACCTTTATTCATCACCTGATTGCTCAAGTGACCTCATTTACCTACCAACATAGGTAAGATCTTTTAACGATGATCAATCGTGGTATCCTACTTACTTCAGTACCCTACTCCACGAGGAATTCCATATCTTTTACACTGATCGTTTGCACCAACCACGACTTCTCTTGAGTGTAAATCTAGAAATGTACTAGTTCGTATCGCTGTATTTTTTTATTTGTACACGAATATCTTAAAACGCTTACATTCAAAATGCAAGAATATTTTTACTTTTTCTTTGAAAATTTTTTCTTAAGGCGCATGTACCACCCGTTGGGATTGATGCGAGCCTGTTTTTGTTTTTCATAAGTCTCTTTGTCCAAAAGGTTTCTCGTCAAACATGTGCGAACCTTCTCGATCTGAAAGGTCACGACTTTGATCATCTGCTGATTCGTCAAACGTACAATCAAAGATCCAGGGCCATTGTTGTTGGCGTTACAAGCCCATTCATCAATTTCATCAAACGAAATCTTTTCGATCGACCCATCTTCCATATAGAGATATAAGGCATCTTTTGCAATAGACAAAACATGGCGATCTTTGACAAGAAGTATTGAAAGCAGTGCAACGACGATCAAAACGATCCCGAAGATCCGTATCCATAACAAATTTACTAACAACAGCAAAATCCCGATCACAAAAACAGCAATAATCTCGACTTTCGGCCGATAGTTTATCTCTTTTAAAACCTTCGACTGATCAATATCACTTAAATTAACTTTTTGCATATAATCACCGTTCTTTATTTTATTACAACTTAATCCCTAAGTCTAATGAAACATATTTTTTTTCTTGAATATGAAGATAGCGATCAGACAGGCCACCAAAGCCAAAACAGTGGGGAACCAGACCTGAGCAAAGGGCATTCCTTCTACATTCATACCATAAAAAGAGAAGATGATATTGGGAATGGACATAACGATCGTAATAACGGTCAGGACTTTCATTACGATATTTAGATTATTGGAGATAACAGAGGCAAAGGCATCCATTGTACCGCTTAGGATATTGGAATAAATATTACACATTTCAATAGCCTGCTTGACCTCAATGATGACGTCTTCCAGAAGATCCTCGTCATCTTCATATAATCGGATAAACTTGCCCCTCATGATTTTATTGAGGGTGATCTCATCAGCTTTCAAGGAAGTCGAAAAGAAGACGAGCGACTTCTCTAGACCTAACATTTGAATCAGCTCTTTGTTCTGCATCGATTGGTATAAACGAGTCTCTGTTTTAGTTGAAATACGGTCGATTTGTCGCAAATAAACCAGGTATTGTTGCGAGATCCTAAGCAATAATAAAAGTAAAAAGCGCGTCTTTAAACGGGTATCCATTCCTTTGATGCGGCCCAAAGCCATATCGCGGATAGACCAGTTATCATAAAGAGAGATCGTAACGATATAACCGTCTAAAATTACAATACCCATTGGATTGGTCTTATATTGCAAAGTTATGAACTCATCGTTATTTGATTTGGTATCATCGCAATCCGGATAGTCGACGATCACAAGAGTCTGATTATAGTCATCATCATAATCGATATGAGAGCTTTCTTCATCATCTAATGAAGATTTTAAGAACTCAGGCAAGACGCCGATCTCATTGATTAAAAAATCTTTCTCTTCTTCACTTGGAGAGACACAATTGATCCAAGCTCCCCTTTCGACCTTATCGATATGATGGGTCGTACCATTTTCTAAAGTCTTGAAAAATTCTAACATACTAGTCCTCCTTACAAAGCGAAGACCATCTTTATGTCTTCGCACTTTTGATCATTTTTTAAAAAACATATTCCTATAGGGTCCGAAGACATAAATTCCACCTCTTTTCAAACGATACTATTTTACCATAAAATCAAAGCAAGATTTGAATATAACTCAAATCATACAAAGATTTAAAAAACTTCCCTTAAAGGGAAGTAAATATTAAATAAATGGTGATCCCCTAGGGATTCGAACCCTAGACCCACTGATTAAGAGTCAGTTGCTCTGCCAGCTGAGCTAGGGGATCAGCGCTCGATTATTATAGCAAGCTCTTAAAAAGAATTCAATAGGATTTGCGAAAAAGATTTGTTTGTGTTAGTATCAAAAGGATGATGCGTCCGTGACGAAATTGGTAAACGTAACGGTCTCAGAAGCCGTGGCAGCAATGCTTGGGAGTTCAAGTCTCCTCGGGCGCACCAGATTTGTTCTTTAAAAACCACTAATCAATCTAGTGGTTTTTTCATTTTTTTATAAATTTCATGCCTGATATGATCAAGATATGGTCTAATGTGTCCTAAAGATAAGCGATTAGTTCAACAAACAGCTAATATCTGATCGTGAAAAAGTCGATATTTATCTCTCAAATGAACGAAATACATTTCTATAATTAGTTCGAAAAACAGCAATTAAGTCCATCTTTAAAAACCGAAATAAATAAAGCTCATATAAAAAATTAGGTCTTTCTAAACAATGTTTAAGAAGGACCTAATTTACAAATATACAACTTGGTGACCCGTACGGGATTTGAACCCGTGAATGTCGCCTTGAGAGGGCGATGTGTTAACCGTTTCACCAACGGGCCAAGAAAGGAGCTATGCTCCTTATTTTGCTAAAGCCTTAGTGGCTGTTTCGCAGATGTTCTTAAAAGCACTTTCGTCGTGAATAGCAACCTCTGAAAGCATTTTACGATTAATGCTGACATTAGCCAACTTTAATCCATGCATAAGCTTAGAATAACTAAGACCATTCATACGGGCAGCTGCATTAATACGAGCGATCCAAAGCTTGCGCATCTCACGTTTAGTCTGTTTGCGACCGATGTAAGAATAACGCAATGAACGCATTACTTGTTCATGAGCTGTACGATATAATAAATGCTTAGAACCAAAATAACCTTTGGCTAGTTTTAATACTCTCTTACGACGATTTCTTGTGGGAGTAGAACCTTTTACGCGCATGCTGTTTTACCTCCTAACCTTGTAACAAGCCCTTTGTACGGCTTACATCTGTCGAATCTAAAAGACCTGCTTTACGTAATTGAACTTTTTGCTTGTGAGTCTTGTTGGCAGCAAAGTGAGATGTATAAGCGTGATGACGCTTGATCTTGCCAGAGCCAGTAACTTTAACACGCTTAGCGAAAGTTCGTTTTGTTTTCATCTTTGGCATTTGAATTTCCTCCTATTTCTTTTTAGGTGCTCGTACGCAAGACATGACATTGCCCTCGAGTTTTGGTTTTTTCTCAATATTGGCAATCTCTGCTAGTTGATCAGTGAAATCATTCATGATCTTCATCCCTACCTCTTGGCGGGTGATAAAACGACCTCTAAAGCGCATATCGATTTTGACCTTCATCCCACCTTCGATCCACTTAGTTGCCTGTTTAAGCTTCGTATTGAAATCGTGGACATCGATGACAGGTGAAAGACGCAGGGGTTTAACTTCCGTAACATGTTGGTTACGTTTAGCTTCCTTCGCCTTTTTTTTTTTTTTTAACCGATAATTACCACAGTCGAGGATCTTACAAACCGGTGTTTTTGCATTGGGAGCGACACATAGAAGGTCAAGATCGAGATCAGCCGCCGCATCTAAAGCAGCATTTCTTGACATTACGCCTAGTTGTTCGCCATTTGGCCCAATGACCAGCACTTCCCTGAATCTAATGTTATCATTGACCAGGTCATCTTGTTTTCTTGCGATAGTAGTTTACCTCCATTAAAATAAAAAGCGAGTCAAAGCCCACTTAAATAATCACTATGTTGTAGCAACTATTCCTTGAACCTACATCCATTGGACATCAGGTGAGAAGTGGCCTTCTTCTTTCTACATACTTTTTATTGCTCACATATAATACCATATACCCTCTAGCTATTTCAAGGGGTCAAAAGGATATTTTATATGATAAAAATGTACATCAAGCTTGTCTTTTTCAACTCTAGCAATAATATAGCTGGGTGATGACCCATCGCGATTATAAGAAAGCGATCCCGGATTGATCAGGCGAATTCCTTTATGGATCTCATCATAAGGAACATGAGTGTGGCCAAATAAAACAACTTGGCAATTCTGTTCTTTTGCTTTGCTGATCAGGCCATCCTTATTCCCGCTTAATGTATAATAATGACCATGGACCATTAAAAAATGGAGATCCTCGATCTTAAGTACCTTTAAACTGGGAAAAGTTAGATCATAGTCATTATTGCCTCTCACGCTCAAAAAAGGTGCGATCTCATCCTGATACAATTCTGAATCGCCTAAATGCAGATAATAATCCATCGCCGGATATTTTTGACTTAGATCTTTTAAAATGCGATGGTTATGGTGTGAGTCTGAAACGATCAACAAGTTCTTCATAAGAAACAAACTCATAAGGGAAAGCGACATATTTTTTTAAAAACTGCGCGTTTTTTAAACTTTCCTTCATCAGTACATATATTTTAGCACATTCCTTGTCATTGAGCGCTAAATTAAAGTTAAGATGGCGGGAATCATAAATTGGTACATGAAAATATTGCTCAAAGAGCTCATTGACTATCGGATAGTGCGTACATGCCAAAACAATGGCATCAGCTTCAAAAGTTATCATTTGAAAGATCTTGTCAAGATAGTTTTGGATGATCTTTGGATCGATAAAATTCTCTAACATATAAGCTAGATCATCAAGACTCACTGCTTGCACGATGTGCCCTCTTTTTTCTAAGATCCTTTGATATCGTCCTATTTTAACAGTCTGCTTGGTCCCAAAGACCAAGACTTTTTTCATGCAAGGATCTACACTTAGACATGTGTTCTCAATAAGGTCATAGATCTTAAGACCATGATCTTTTTTAAGATCGACCACCGAACATAGTGTATTGCAAGCTAAGATCAAATTATCGATCTTTAGCTTTTGGAATTTGGCAAGATTCGCATCGAAGATCCTTAAAAGTTCAGCTTGCTCCTTATTACCATAAGGCGCGTTTTCCTGATCGCCTAAATAGATAATGGTGCTGTAAGGATTGTCTTGACGAATCTTATTGAGCTCTAAGATACCGCCTAAACCCGAATCGTAAACGCCGATCATTTTAAAATCCAATCCTTTCCCTTAATGACTTCAAAAGAAGATAAATGAGGGAAGCCATTTTGTTTAACGAGCTCATAAGAGGCAATTGCCACGCAATTTGAAAGGTTTAAACTGCGAGCTGCATCGATCATAGGCAAGCGGTAAGTATCATCTAAATAATCGCGCAGAATGGTTTTAGGGATACCGGTCGACTCCTTGCCAAATAATAAATAGATCTCTTCATCTTCCTTGACTCTTAGATCGCAATCACCAAAACTATTAAGGCCGTAGCGGGAAAAACAAACATAACGGCCCTGATTAGTCTTTTTAAACGAGGCAAAATCAGGATAAGTTTTATAATCCAGAAATTGTACATAATCCATCCGTGAGCGCTTTAAATGCTTTTCGTCAAGTTGGAAGCCAAGCGGTTCGATCAGGTGTAGCTTTAAGTCAAAAGCGGCGCAAGTCCGCATGATATTGCCTGTATTTTGGGGAATCTCAGGCTCGTATAAGACAACATTAAACATGTTCTGTCCTCCTTTTCAAAAGATACAACAAGATATAGTACAAAATAAGCAAGGTCACAAAAATAGTGACGATCGCCAAGATGAGATCGCTGAAAAAGGAACTTGGCACCATCTGAATTAAAATATCGGTGCTAGGATCTAGAAGCCAGAGATCATTGGAAAAGAAAATATGATGGAACTGGGTCCAAAAAGCATTAAAATCTAAGAAATAATAAAAGATAATCGCCATAAGAAGCGCACCTATCATCAACAAGACCTTTTGATAGGCTTTTTGTAAATCTTTAAACGAAAGTTTTAACACAAAAGAACTGATGACAGAAATGCCAAAAAGTCCGATCGCAACATAGTAGACTAGATTGAAACTTTGGTATAGCTTAAGGACATCGACCATATGAGCTTGTTCTTTATCATTAAAAACTTCACGCTTGACCCCATTGATCTCTACTTCGATATTTAGATCTTCCTTTTTGCCTTCTAAGTAACCTAACAAAACTTCAGTTGTATCCTGAAGAGCTTCCTTTGACATCCCGATGCTTTCGCTTGTGTTTAAACGAGTGTATTCATAATTGTAAAATGCTCGATTGAAACACATGAAATTGAGACTGAAACCAAATGCGACGACAATAAGAGAAAGACTCAGGCTATAAGATATGATTTTCTTGAATGTCATGAACAAACTCCTTTAAAGCCAATGCACGATGCGAAACATGATTTTTTTCATCTTCGCTTAGTTCAGCCATCGTCTTTTTAATATTCGGCAGATAAAAGATCGGATCATAGCCAAAGCCGTGATCCCCTTTCACGCCAGAGGCGATTTCCCCTTCAACAACGCCTTCATAGTCAAAACGTTCGCCATTTTTAAGGAAAGTGAGATGAGCAATAAAAAAAGCTCTTCGATCTTTGATATCCTTCATGATATCTAGTATCAACCGGTTGCGTCTTGGATAATCTAAGTGATCCATAAAGCGTGCGCTTAAGATATCGGGATAGTCATTGAAATAAGCGATCTGGATCCCGCTGTCATCGGCAATCACCGGCATCTGATAGCGTTTGTAGTAATAGTTAGCTTTAAGAAAGGCATTTTCCTTAAAACTCTGTCCATTTTCCCGGACCTCGCTTTGATCACTTAGATCTTTCAAACTTAAGACCTTGATCATGAAAGGTTCTAAGATCTTTGAAAATTCCTGTACTTTATTTTGGTTAGAGGTAGCTAATAATATTTCTTTCATAAGTGTATAATGGAACTATGAATATCGATTCATTGTTCACAGAATTATACCACAAAAAACCACTGCTGACGAAGACTAACTTAGGTCTTACTAATGATATCTATACATTCGAAGTCGATGGACAAAAATATGCATTGCGCATTCCGATCGATGATATCAACGATCTTTTGCCTAGATCTGAAAAGGAGGTTTTGTGCAAGGTCCGTCAACTTGATCTTGACTTTGAAGAAGTCTATTACGACCAACATAGTCGCATCCGGATCACAAAGTGGGTCGATGACCTTGTGGAATTTAAGGATTTTAAAGATCCAAGTCGCTATCTGAGAACAGTCCAGATGATCAAAAAACTGCACTCTTTAAACGAGCGCGTAACGGAAGACTTTAAACTCGATCTGATTTATCATTCCTATCTCGACCATATCAAAAATCCGCTCTTTGATTATGCTAAACACGATAAGATCATCACCGATTTCTTGCAGCTTGAAGACAGCTATGAATTATCACATAACGATCTTGTCTCAGGAAACATACTATTTGCAAAAGACCGCTCTTACCTCATAGATTATGAGTACGGCGCCAATAACCATCCTTATTTTGACCTGATGAGCTTTATTTCTGAAAATGAGATCGATGACCCTCAGATCCGCACATTGATCTTTAAAGCCTATTTTGGCGATTCTTTAAATGTAAATATCATGCGAAAATTAGAAATAATCGAGAGATGTCAAAATCTTTTGTGGGCAAGCTGGGCCAATATGTTGTATGATTCAAGGGGGGCAGATGTTTATCTTGATATCTTTAAATCAAAAATCCAACATCTGAATATGAGAAATGAAACATATTTTTATTATTAACACTTATACAAATAAAAACATTGCAACATTAGAGGAATTGATCCATAAGGTTGCCCGTAAATATCAACTGGACTATGCCATCTATAAGACTATGTATGCCCATCACGCCTATGAATTGGCTCAAACATATGCCGATCGATACAGCATCGTCTATGCAGTAGGCGGGGATGGCACGATTTTTGAGGTCTTAAATGGAATGGACCTCAATTCAACTCTAGCAATCATACCTTTTGGAAGCGGAAACGATTTTTATCGCATGATCTGTAAAAAAAGACCTCTTGAGAAAGTGATCGAAGATACGATCAATGGCACGGTTGCTCAAATCGATTACGGCACGATAAACGACCGACGTTTTTTGAACACGTCTTCGATCGGTATCGATTCAATGATCAATTATGAGGCTTCGCGACTCATTCATCAAAAGAAGATCAATAAGAGCTTTGCTTATACACTATCGATTATAAAAAACGCAATCGACCTCAAACCCTTCAGCTTAAGACTCATCATTGATGATGAAGTACGTCTTGACAAAGAATTTTACATCTGTTCGATCATGAATGGGGCCTATTATGGAAACGGGGCCTATGCTGCGCCTTTAGCCAAACTTGACGACGGCTTTTTTGATGTTGTCTTAGCCTATGACATAAAAACGCACAATCTGATTCCTGCCCTGATCAAATATCTAAAAGGTCATCATTTAAACGATCAGCGCTTTAAAATGATCAAAGCGAAAAAAATCACCATCATCGCCCAAAGCAACACCCTGGGGCAATCAGATGGTGAGAGTGAATATGAAATTAGGCGCGAGATAATCTGCCATCATAAGGGCTTAAAACTTTTAGTTCCCAAAAATGCCTATTTCTTGAGATCTTCTTCATAGCGCTTAGTGATCAAAGTCACTAGATGATGCCTTACGATATCTTCATTTTGCATATATACGATCCCGATCCCCTCGATATCTTTAAGGATCTTAGCGGCATGGATCAGCCCGCTTTGACCGTTTTTAAGCGCTAAATCGATCTGTGAGGGATCACCTGTAATAACCATTTTAGCATTGGCGCCTAAGCGCGTTAAAAACATCCGCATTTGGGTGATCGTAGTATTTTGCGCTTCATCCAGGATGATAAAGGCATCATGCAAGGTCCTGCCGCGCATATAAGCTAAAGGGATAATTTCGATCACGCCCTTTTCAATTAAATTATTGGTCTTTTCAAGACCGAGCATTTCATAAAGCGCGTCATATAAAGGCATAAGATAAGGATCGACCTTTTCTTTCAGATCACCCGGCAAAAAGCCTAAGGACTCACCTGCCTCAACCGCTGGACGCGTTAAAACCACCCGTTTGACCAAATCGCTTTTAAGCATACTAATAGCTAATACGACCGCCAAATAGGTCTTACCCGTCCCAGCTGGCCCTAGCACTAGAGATATATCATTTTGTTTAATGGTCTTTACAAGTTTTGCTTGATTATAAGTCTTAGGACGGATCGCCTTATTTTGAGCATTATAATAAATAACTTCTTTTAGACTAGTGAAATTTTCATCTAGATCAGCTTCCTTTAATGAATGATAGGTCTCATAGATTTTTTGAGCGCTTAATTCCTCTTTGTCAACGAGCTCCATCAAAAGTTTAAGATGATCTTTGAAATAAGCTTCTTTCTTTTTGTCAAGTGCGTTTATCTCAAGATCATCACGGGCATGGATCTTACAGTCATATAATTTTTCAAGGATCTTTAGATTTTCATCTTTGACCCCAAAGAGATTCTTTCTATCCTCTAGTTTTAAATCTTCTAAATTGATCTTTAACATAAAATACCCTTAAAAAAATAGTAAAGCCAGTGGCCTTACTATTTACCTCTTCTAACCTTACGTGCTGCTTCAGACTTCAGTTTGCGCTTGACACCAGGCTTAACATAATATTCGCGTTTGCGAGCTTCAAGGAGGGTCCCATTGCGCGATACTTGTCTTTTAAAACGACGTAAAGCATCATCTAGAGCTTCATTCTCTTTAACTACGACTTTGGCCATGACTACACCCCCTTCTAATTCGACGTCTTTTATATTATAGTGATTTGATTCAAGCTTGTAAAGTTCTTTACAACAACTTGACTCCGCTAGAAGTGCCGATCCTTTCAGCCCCCGCCTCGATCATTGCCAAAAGATCTTCATGTGTCCGCACACCGCCGGCAGCCTTGACCTTTAAAGTATCCCCGGCTTCTTCTTTTAAGATTTTGACATCCTCGATCGTGGCACCATGCAAGCTGAAACCCGTCGATGTCTTGACAAAATCGGCCTTCGCTGCCTTTACAAGAGCAGTTGCTCTTCTTTTTTCTTCTTCATTTAAAAGACAGGTCTCGATGATCACTTTTAAAACATGGCCTTTACTAGCCTCGCGGATCGCTTTTAGCTCATCCAAGACATAACTGTCATCACGATCTTTAAGACGACCAATATTAATTACCATGTCGATCTCATCGGCCCCTTTTAAAAGCGCATCTTTGGTCTCAAAAACTTTCGCCTCTTTTGTCATCATTCCCAAAGGAAAGCCGACAACTGTACAAACCAAGACATCGCTATCAGCCAGTTCTTTTTTGGCTAGTTCGATATACGATGGATTAATGCAGACTGACATAAAATCATGTTCTTTAGCTTCTTTACACAATTTGATGATCTCGTCTTTTGTTGCATCAGCTTTCAAAAGCGTATGATCGATATACTTAGCTAATTTCATTCTCTTCCTCCATTCTTTTCTTAATGAAATTACGGACAATATTGGCATCGCCCTGGTAGTTCTCTTTACCAAAACTACGGTACATATAATTCTCTTCGCCCTTGCCTAAGATCAAGAGTGTATCTTGCGAATTCATTAGAGCCACACCATCTTCGATTGCATTTAGGCGTGATTGAACTATCACGTATTCTTTATTCTTGATATGACCAGCTAGTTTTTCACAAAGCAGAATTGGATCTTCTTGACGCGGATCCTCTTCCGTCAAAATAATCTTATCACAATAATTATCCGCCAGACCAGCAATGCTTGCCATCTTCTTTTCATCCTTAAACCCCGCTATGCCAAAGATGGCAACCAGCGAGCAATGCGACGAGGTGATCGTACTAGCATAGCGATAAAGATCTTTTAAGGCAGTCGGATTTTGTCCGCGGTCGACGATGACTTCGTATGATTGTCCAGCATCGATCCTTTGCCCTCGGCCGTTTAACGACCACATATTTTTTAAAAGCGGAAGTATGCTTTCAAAATCATAATGTGCAAGAATGAGACAAGATAGAGCAGCAACTAGATTATAGACATTGAAACGCGAAATAAGGTTTGCGACGATCTGATAGGTCTTGTCTTGATAGCGCAAACTAAAATAACTAAGGCCCTTTTTAAAGCTTAGATCAAAGATCTCTAGATCGCTATCCTTTGAAAAACCATAGCTAAAGATCTGGGCGTGTGCATCTTCGATCAGGGTTTCAGTATATGGATCATCTTTGTTGACGATCGCAAAACTCGTAAAATCCAAGGCATCGATCATCTTTTTGTAGGCGACTAGTTCCTCTTCGCTGCCCTCTTCGCTATGTCCGGCATATATTAGAAACTTGGTATTAAAAATATCAAAAGGAGCTTCATTGATAAAATATGGGTCTAATTCCACAATAGCCTCTTCGATTTTTTCGTCTCTCATTTTAGCAAGTATATCTAGATATTCGATCACATCTGTATTTAAATGCATCTGATAATGAAAGTCATGATACATTACCCCAAAAGAGCCCAAAGTCCCAACACTTGTATAATTCAACATCAGCTGTCTTAGATACGAAATGATCGTACTTTTGCCATAGTCACCCATAACAGCGCTGATCCTAATATCTTTAGAAGGCTCATGATAGAATTTGAGGGCAATTTTATTCATCACTTTGGCTACATCATCAACCCGAATATAGATAGCTTCATTTTTCAATTCGATTTCCCGCGAATAAACAATGACTCTAGCTCCATTTTTAATTGCTTCCTCAATATGGTTATGGCCATCGTGCCTGCGGCCCTCAAGACAAAAGAAGATCCCATCCTCATTTTTTAAACGTGAATCACAAGAAAGAGACTTGATCTCAATGTCGCGAGCTTTTGAAAATAATTCCCTCAAGCGCATACGATTTCTCCTAAAAGGCCATCGCGATAAAGGTTTATAAATCTAACTTGGTAAAGTTCATTTGTCAGCAGTTCTTGTTTTAGATAAACCTTTACATATTCAAAACTGTGCCCAAAACTCATGCCGTTTTGACTCTTTTCAATTAAGACACGGCTTGTTTTATTTAAAAGCGATCTCAAATAACGATCGGTCAATGACTTCTGTGCCTCCATAACGGCATGGACCCGCTCCTTTTTTATAGCGGAAGAAAGCTGATTCGCCATCTTGGCGGCGACAGTGCCGTTTTTAACAGCGTAGGGAAAGACATGGACAAAAGAAAAATTAATCATCTTTAAAACTTCAAGCGTCTTTTGAAAATCAGCTTCCGACTCATCTGGGAATCCGACGATGAGATCGGTCGAAATCGAGATATCTTCAACTTTACTGCGAATATAAAAAACCCGGTCAATATAATCTTCGATCAGATAAGGACGGTGCATTGCCTTTAGGGTTTTATTGACTAAAGCCTGGACCGGAATATGCAAATGAGGGGCTAGGACTTTTTTCTTGCTTAAAAGATCGATCATCTCATCACTTACCTCATTGATCTCGATCGATGATAAGCGAAGATTCTTAAGATCTTCGATCTCTACTAATTCTTTCAAAAGATCGATCAAGTAATGTTGCCCATCAAAATAGCGCCCAGTATGGATACCGGTTAAAACGATCTCTTTTGAATGTTTGACAAGCTTGTGCGCTTCTAAAAGGACCTTATCCATCGCAAGGCTTCGCTCGCGGCCTCTGGCATAGGGTATGATACAATAGCTGCAATACTGATTGCATCCATCCTGGATCTTCAAAAATGCACGTGTCTGGCCTTTATATTGACTTAAGGGCAACTCCTCAAATTCTGCCTTTGCAAGGTCATGAACATAAGAACCTTGCATATGATCGTCGATATATTGCTTGATCTTATCTTTATCCTGGCTGCCAATCAAAAGATCAGCATCCTTAAATAGGCTCTGATCTTTACTAACTTGTACATAACAACCGACTAAGACAATATAGGCTTTTGGGTTATTGCGTCTTGCCATATGTAAATATTTGCGGGTCTTGCTTTCAGCAGTATTGGTTACACAGCATGAAAAAATCAAATAGATATCCGCTTTTTCATTAAAAGCTACTTGTTCATAATCTTGATCGAGCTCTTCAACGATCGCGTGAGCTTCATAATTATTGACTTTGCAACCCAAGATCATGGTCGCATAAGTTTTTCTCATTCTCGATGACCTCCAATATTTGCCAAAACATATAAAGCGGCAGTTTCAGCCCGCAGAATTCTCTTGCCTAAGGTAATAGGCTCATAGCCCATCTTTATCATTTCATCGATCTCATTACTTGTAAGACCGCCCTCAGGCCCGATCACATAAGTAATATCGCGGTCAATCTTATCATAGTCAAGGTGTAGGGAATCCTCTTTTTCATAAGCGACAAAATTATAGCTGCTCTTATATCTATCAAGATCTTCAAGTCTTGAAAATTCCATTATTTCAGGAACATACAAGCGTCTTGATTGCTCACTGGCTTCCGTGACGATTTTATGATAGCGCAGCAGTTTTTTTTGAGGGTCTTTTATTTTGATGATCGAACGTTCAGCCATATAAGGAACAATTCTTTTAACACCAAGTTCCGTCAATTTTTGTAAACAAAAATCAAAGCGCTCATTCTTAAACAAACTCAAAATGACGGTTACATCAATATCCAGTTCACTATCTTGTCTGATCATCGCAATGATCTCAGCAGAATCCTTTAATAATTTTGCTCGATATGCTTGATGATCTTGATCGACTAGACATATTTCATAACCGTCATTCGCTCTTAAAACTGTCCTGAGATGATATAAGATATCTGCACGCAGTTTTACGCTCGTTTTTTTACTAAGGGACTCATCTAAAAAATATTGTTGCACCCTTAGATTATATCATAATGTTGCAATATTTAGTTTGATTTGCGTGGCAAGATCAGATTTAGAATTACACCAACTAACGCACTCAAAGCAGTACCTGATAAAGAGATGATATCACCAATTGGAAGGATAGCTCCGCCAAGACCGATCACTAGCATCGCCGAAGCAATAATAAGATTGCGTTGTGAGTTAAAATCTACTTGATTATCAATCAGTACCTTTAAACCATTAGAAGCAATGACTCCATAAAGAATGATCGACATGCCACCTAAAACGCAGTTGGGTATAGTTTCAATTACTGCCGAGACAATGGGGAATAAGGAGATTATGATCGCGATACAGGCCGCGCCAAAAGTGACATAGACGGAAGCAACCTTCGTCATACCAATGACGCCGGTGTTTTCACCATAAGTCGTATTGGCCGGTCCACCCAGCAAAGCGCTGACGCTGGTGGCGATACCATCACCCATCAGCGTTTTATCAAGACCAGGTTCTTTTAGGAAATTGCGACCGCAGATCCTTGATAAGACGCTATGATCACCAATATGTTCCGAAATTGTAACAAAGGCGATAGGCAACATGGCAAGAGCGGCTGGTAATGTTGGATTGAAACTGTATTCATCAAACATCCCGCCAGTTGAAAAAGGCAACATGAAATCCGGTAAACCGATCAGACGGCCGCTGTTAATCACTTCTGTTACCGGCGAGAAATCAACTAAGCCCAAAATACAAGACAAAATGTAGCCAAAGACGATTCCACATAAGAAAGGAATGATCTTAAAGAAGCCCTTCGCTTTGGTCGAGACTAAAGCCGTAAATAAGAAGGTCAATAAAGCGACGACAATGTGCTTAAGATCGCCACCCTGGACTAATCCAGCATTAGATACGGCGCTTGAAGCAAGGCCTAAACCGATAACAATGATCATCGGACCGATAACAACCGGCGGCAAGAGCTTTTCAACCCAATCCTTGCCGATAAATTTAATAATGATCGCAACAACAGCATAGATGACGCCGATCATAATTAAGCCGCTTTGAGCCCCCGATACGTCTCCGTTCATCGCTGTAACCGCCGTTGTGGTCGCTGTGATATAGGCAAAAGATGAACCAAGATAGACCGGAACCTTGAAACCAGTGCATAGGCAATAAATAATCGTCCCCACACCCGATGCAAATAAAGCAACCGATACGGGGTAACCGGTCATAATCGGTACTAAGACCGTCGCACCAAACATGGCAAAAACATGTTGGAATGACAACAAGACGCCCATGCCTAATTTAGGCTTGTCACTGACGTCTAAGAGTAGCTTTACTTTCTCACTCATGAAATATCCTCATTTCTAAGTGATTCCTTTGAATGATATTTAGCTATCACCTTATCGATCTCTCTGGATCGATTTAAAGGACCTCACTGACCAGTATAATAGCATAAAAAGTTAGCTTGTGAAATATTTTTTAAATAATTTAAATGATCTTCTCTTTGATATATGAACGATTCCTATAACCCATCTTATCGTAAAAGGCTAAGCCCTCTTGGTTTAGATCCCAAACCATGAGCTCGATCGTTTGGATTTTGAGCATTTGAGCTTTGTCTTCGATCTTTTTCAGCAACATTTTAGCTATGCCCTTTTGACGAGCTTTCTTTTTTACATAGAGGTCTTCGATATAAATGATCTTAGCTTTGCGATAGATACCGCTTCTTTCGAAGACTTTTGCGATAATCAAAGCCAAAATCTCAGCATTTTCAACAAAAACATATTTTAGATAGTCCTGATCATTGATCATTTCTTCAAAAGAATTCTGATCATAATCCTCATAAGCAGCATCAAAGACATCTGGTCTTGCCTGGACATGCATTTTTGACAATTCTTCAATAAGGACAATGACCTCTTTGAAATCGCTATTCATCATTTCTCTAATCATAAAACTACCTCTCTATAATTGCGACAAGCTCACGATAATTATTCTCATTTTCATAATGATCTAATTCCCAGCGATCTATTTTAAAGCCCAGTTCTTCTATGTAAGATCTCAACTTTATTTCCTCAAAGCCGTAATATATAAACTCATTTTTAAACATCTCACCTTTAATGACGCCGTAGCTTTTGCCATGCGTAAATAGACATCGTCCTCCCTCATTCAACATCAAATAGATCTCTTGCAAAAGTTTTAGTTGATCCTGGTGTGGGAAGTGCCATAAAACATCATGCAGGATGATGGCATCATACATTTCATTCGATTTTAATTTCAAAATATCGGCGACCTTAAAAGTTACATTATCAAGTTGGAGATTTTGGGCATAATTGATAAAATCGGCGCACTCATCGATCGCCGAAACTTCAAACCCGCGCTTGCTTAAATAGCGATCGATCGGTTCGCCACTTCCACATCCAAGATCTAAGATATGGGCGCCGGGCTTTATGCATCTGCAAAAATCTTCGAGATAGGAATTGATATTTAATTTATGGTTATAATCAATCCACTCACGAAAGATCTTTTGGTAGCTCATCTTTGATCTCAACTTTGATCACATTGACCTTTTTAGCATCGGCATCAGTTACTGTGACATGAAGATTCATAAAATCAAAAGCCATCCCGACCTTCGGCATACAATCTAAGTTATGGATGACCCAGCCAGAAGTCGTGACAAAATCGTATTCTTCTTTGACGCTTAAATGAAAATATTGAAACATATCATCAATATCGCAATCGCCCTTGACAAGGTAGGTCTTATCGTCGATCTTCTTATAGTATTCCTCGATGACGTCGTGTTCATCATATATTTCGCCAACGAGTTCTTCCAAGATATCTTCCATTGTGATGATGCCTGCTGTACCACCAAACTCATCGATGACAATGGCCATGTGTGATTTATTCATCTGCAACTGTCTTAACAACAGGGAGACCTTGACTTGGGGCGAAGTATAGACGAGATTGCCCAAGACCTGTCTTAATGAAGTTTTTGTATTGTTGTAGAAAATGTAATAAAAATCTTTTTCGTGCAAGACCCCGATAATATTGTCGATATTGCCTTCATAAATTGGAAGACGGGAATACCCGTTCTCGCGATACATTTTTTCGATCTCCTGATATGGCATGTTGATCTCGGCAGCCACTACATCGACACGCGGCGTCAAGATCTCTTTCACCTCTAGATCGTTGAATTCGATCGCATTCGTCAATAAAGAAGCTTCATGTTCGTCCATGTCACCTTCATTATGGGCTTCTTCAACGATCGTAATAAACTCGTCGGAAGAATAGGAATCCGTATTTTCACCCTTGAAAAAGTGCGTGAAAAGATTAGTAATGCTGTTGAAAAACCAGTTTAACGGCCGAAAGATCGTCACTAGCAAAGAAATGACAGGTGCTACAGCCATAGCGTATTTTTCCGGAAAATACTTAGCGATCGATTTAGGCGATATCTCCCCAAAGATCAAAACAATGATCGTCATAATAATGGTTGAATAGGTTACGCCAAGCTCCTGTCCCAAAAGATTGACAAATAGGACAGTTGCCAAAGAGGAAGCACTAATATTGACGATGTTATTGCCGATCAGAATAGTCGAGATAAGTTTTGCATAATTCTCCGAAAGCGCCAAAGCCCGTGCCGCCCTTTTGTTGCCATCATTAGCCAAATTTTTAAGCTTGATCTTATTGAATGAAGAAAAAGCGGTCTCGGTCGCACTAAAAAAAGCCGACAGCGAAACAAGGATCACCAAAACAATTATGATCACATTATTATCCATGATAGATCACCTTCTTTATCGTATTAAAGCTACACGAGTAAGGGTTATCATCCATAAAAAATCCTCCAAATAAATACGTCATGCATTATAACATCATTTATAAAATAAAAAAAGAGGCATAAATGCCTCGATATTAGCGTGATTTGAAGAAAGATGGGATCTCGTTATTGTCGTCAACCTCGTTGATGATCACTTCACTTCCATAATCATCAGATCTTGAAGATAGCGAATTATCACTGACCTGCGATAAAACCGGCTGGACGCGACGGGTCTTTGGTAGATCAAATCCTGTCGCAATAACAGTCACGATAATGTTTTCACCAATGGCCTCATTGATCGCCACACCATAAATGATGTTGAGGTCAGAACCAGCTGCTTCACGGATATAATCGACAGCGATCGCGGAATCGGCGATTGTGATCGCAGGACCGCCCGTAATATTGACGATAGCGTTTTTAGCTCCGGAGATCTGAGCTTCAAGAAGCGGTGAATGAATGGCTTTTTGGGCAGCTTCTTTAGCTTTGTTCTCACCCTGAGCCATACCGATACCGATCAGGGCACTGCCTTGACCCTCCATTACTGTCCTAATGTCCGCAAAATCGAGATTAATGAAAGCCGGAACAGCAATAAGATCAGTGATCGTCTGCACACCCTGTCTTAGAATATTATCAGCTTCACGGAAAGAGTCTTGGAACGAGATCTTACCAGTGACTTGTAATAACTGATTATTAGAAACAATGATCAGAGAGTCGATATATTCTTTCAACTGCTCAAGACCGATATTGGCCTGGTCAGTCCTTTTGCGGCCCTCAAAATCAAAAGGCTTAGTGACAATGCCAACTGTTAGAGCACCAGCCTCTTTGGCAACTTTGGCAAAGATCGGCGCAGCACCTGTACCAGTACCGCCACCCATGCCGGCCGCAATAAAGACCATATCAGCACCAGCGATCGCCTTTTTAATCTCCTCTTGAGATTCTTCGGCAGCCTTGCGGCCAACTTCAGGATTAGAACCCGCGCCCAAACCCTTAGTGGTCTCACGCCCTAAGATGATCTTGTTTTTGCAGGCTGAAAGATTCAAGCTTTGCACATCAGTGTTGCAGACATAAAATTCTACGCCCCTGACATTTTCGTCAACCATTCGATTGACGGCATTGCATCCAGCCCCGCCAATTCCGAAGACTTTTATTTTAGCGATTTGATCGTACTTAAGTTCACTCATGTCTTATTCCTCCCTTTTTTGGATCAAATAAATTTCTTATCCTTGTCGTCAGCGTCTCCCCTTCGTGGTCTTGACTCTTGCGTTGCAAAATATCATTTAGTTCTAAAAGATTGATGCTGGAGTCAAAATCGCCGGTGATCATTAAATGATCGCGATAACCATAAACTGCACCCAGAAGTGCTGTATAGGAGCTGCTCCTGACCCCGATCGTCTCAGGGAAATAGGCCTTTGTCTCAACCTTAGAAACT
Organism: uncultured Erysipelotrichaceae bacterium; assembly: GCA_944325935.1. Lineage (GTDB taxonomy): Bacteria > Bacillota_I > Bacilli_A > Erysipelotrichales > Erysipelotrichaceae > JAHHTG01. Next base: position 26,087 of record CALVCF010000055.1, read on the forward strand.
TCTTCGATCGCTGTTACAAGAGCCTTTAGCTTAGCGCCCTCCCCTGTGATGACAAGATCGGTCTTGGCCGTTTTAAAAATCTCTTGACAGGCATCTTTGATTTTAGCAGCAAGTTCATAGATGCTGTCTTTGACAAGAAGGCTCAAATCAGCCTGAGTTATGTATTTAGAATCGCCTTTAGAATTGCGCCAGGCAAAGATCGCTGAATGTGAATTATCGTTAGCTAAGAAGTTCGTATTATATTTAACTAAGCGATCATTTACGCCAAAAGGCAAATGATACCGGTTTTCAAGGGTGTCGATGATTTTACCAAGCCCCTCGTATAGGATATCGCAAGTCAATAATTTGCCTTTTGAAACAAGCGCTAAGGAACAAGTGTCATAATCGATCTTAACTAAGACGATGTTTTGGTTGACTGTCTGTTCAAATAGTGCAGCTTCTTTACAGATCGCATACATATCTAACATAATATCCAAGATCTCGAGCCCGCTTTCTTCGACGATCGAAACATAGTCATAAGCTAAACTCTTATCAGCACACAACAAGTCGATATCGACAATCAGGCTATCGGCACGTTCATTTTCGGGCAAACGGCGATAAGAGATACCGTTGCAGGTATACTTGATGCAGACGGCATTGATGATCAAAAGATTATGATCGATCGCGGTATGCAAGGCATTATGCAAAGCTCTTTCGATATCGCTTTTTTTAACGCTGCCATCTTTAGGATGGACACTGACTTTTAAGGGATAACGTTTAAAGTTGACACTAGGAATCAAGAGAATGACTTTCTTTAATTTAGCGCCAATTTTTTCATCACAATTAGCGACCATCTCTTTGATCGTAGTCACTAAAGTTTCTTTATCAAGGATATTAAAATCCTCTAGAGCTTTGATTTCCTTATGTTCAACTCTGATAATATTAAATCGCGTATTAAAATATTCTCCAACTATCAATCTGACATAGCGATCACTGATCTCTAAGGCAGCATAGATCTCTTTTTTTGAATTCTCTTTCATACCTTTTTATGATACCACAAACTTTAATATATTTATGATAATTTCGCGCTTGCGTCGATATTTTTTTTATGGTACATTATATAAGCACTAAACGCAAAAGAAAGGAGGTTTTTAAAAAATGTCTCGAGTTTGTGAAATTACTGGTAAGAAAGCTTTATCGGGTAATCGACGCTCCCACTCCTTACGTGCGACTCGTCGTAAGTGGAATGTCAACCTCCAAAAAGTTACGGTCATGGTCGATGGTAAGCCCGTTAAGATGCGTATATCAGCGCGCGCTCTTAAGACTTTAAAGGCCCAAGCCAATAAAGCTTAGTAAAATGACGCAACAGCGTCTTTTTATTTTAGCCTTGCGATGTTTTCTTTGATATCGCCTTTCATAATATAGGAACCCGACACTAAAACTTCGGCTCCTTTTTCTTTTAAACTTGGCGCATTTTGATCATTGACCCCGCCATCTACTTCAATTAAGTAATTCAAGTTATGTGCTTTTTTATAGGTAGACAAGAAAGCGACCTTGTCCAAAGCTTCAGGCATGAATTTTTGCCCGCCAAAACCAGGTTCAACACTCATGACCAAAACTAAATCAAGCTCGTTTAAAAACGCCAGAATGTCCTTTGGTTGGGTCTTAGGCTTAATACTGAGCCCAGCTTTAAGACCTAAAGCTTTGATTTTTTTGATCAGACTTAAAATATCATCATCGCTTTCATAAGCCTCGTAGTGAAAAGTGATCAGATCTGCCCCTGCCTTCATAAAAGCGTCGATATATAAATGTGGTTCATATATCATGAGATGGACATCTTTATAAAGCGCAGATTGTTTGCTTACATCCTGTAAGACCTGCGGACCAAAACTGATATTGGGCACGAAATGACCATCCATTACATCGAAATGGAGCCAGTCGACTTGATCTTCCACCTCTTCTAACTGTTTACTAAGATAGAGAAAATCAAAAGCCAAAAGCGAAACGGCAACTTGCATATAAAAAACCTCCTACTTAAGACGGCGATGGCGATCGCCGCGGTAATTATTAGTCTTGATAAATTCAACGATCCGCAGATAAGTCTCATAAAAGGTACGCGGGATCTCCCCTTTATCGACTGCTTCTCTTATTGCGCAACAGGGCTCAGCTTCATGGCTGCAATCAAGGAAACGGCATTGATTTTGATATGCATGAAAAGCTTTGATATTCTTTTTAAAAAGATCCAGATCGATTCCTTCAAGATCAATGCTAGAAAAACCTGGGCTATCATCGATATAAGCATCTCGATAACGATATAGACAATTGGTGCGTGTTGTATGCTTACCACGATTGAGGACAAAAGATATCTGATCTGTTTTAAGATCGAGATCAGGTCTTAGACGATTGATAAAGGAAGACTTGCCGACCCCGCTTTGGCCGCACAAGACAACGATCTTTTTATTTAAGTATTTAATAAGTTCATTGCTAAGTTCTTCATTATAACCGCTGAAAAAAACTTTATAACCCATCTTTGCATAGTAATCATGGATCTTGTCCTTGGCATTTTGATCGATAAGATCAGCTTTAGTCGCCAAGATCAAGGCCTCGATCCCAAAATAATCGACCTGCATGATCAAGCGGTTGACAAGTTCATAAGAAAAATCAGGTTCGCGGCAAGACATAAGCACCAAAGCCAAATCGACGTTGGCTACTTTCGGTCTGATCAAAATATTCTTGCGCTCATAAAGACTAGTAATGAGATAGTGCTCAGCTATTTTTTCACATTCCACATAATCGCCAACTACAAGTTCGCGCCGGCCTCTTAATTTACTGGCGACCTTAGCATAAAGGCGCTCGCCCTTTTCGTTTTCTAGTAGAAAACGATCGGCAATGATGCTAATTAGAAGGCACTTCATTATTGGGTCCTTCTTGTGATCCCTCAGCTGCCAGTTCATTCTTGCAAGCTGTGATTTGGGCTTCCGAAATATAGTAAAGGGTGATCTCACCTGATCCCTTTTGAAAGGAAGTCCCTGTTTTAGGATCGGTATCAAAGACTATCGGTTCATTTAAAGAAGCGACATATGAAGTGGAAAGATCATAGGCGGCTAGATCGATCTCTTCAAGTTTATAATCAATTTCCAACTCTTTTAAAGTCGCTTCCGCAAAACTAAGCGATGCATCTAAAAGAGAATTCGGAATGATAATTGAAACATATTCACTATAGATCAGTCTCAGCGTGATATTGGCATTGGGGTCGAATTTCTCATCTGGCGCAATACCCTCTTGAGACAAGATCGTCCCTGATGTTTCATCAGAACTTTGAGCTTCTAAAATGATCGTTAAATTGGGATATTTGGCTTTTAACTCTTCGCGAACCGTCTCCACATTCAAACCCCTAAGGTCCTCCATTATGGCATACTTGCCTGAAGAGACGACCGCACTGATCCGGGTTCCCTTTTCAACGCTTGTACCGATTTCTGGGTCAAGCCTAATCACTAGTCCCGCTTCGACATCATCGGTCAATTCTCTTTTGATCGATGCACGGTCTAAGATAAGTCCGTTTTCACTTAGGATATCCGAAGCTTCAAGAATGCTCTTGTTTAAGACATCTGGGACAGTCACATACGTTGTAGGAGCCAATGTTCCATTTAAATAGAGTAGAACAACTAAGGAAATAACTAAGACAAGGGCAATCAAAACCGAAGAGATGATAATAAGCGGTTTTTTGGACTTCTTTTTATTGTTGTCGTCCTTGGTCTTTTTTTGGTAGAGATCTTCGCTATAGTTAAAAACGACCGGCAAATCATTTACATGATCGTCATTTAAACAGACATTGAGATCTTTAAGCATTTCGGCGACATTAGAATAACGATTAAATCGATTTTTAGCCGTTGCTTTAGCTAAGATATTAACAAGCGCTTGCGGAATGCGCTTATCAAAATGGCGCACATCGGGCAAGGGCTTACGACAGGCCTCTAAAACCACATTGACGGCATTATCGCCTTTAAAGGGCACATCGCCGGTTAAAAGTTCATAAAAGACAATGCCCAGGGAATATATATCGCTTTGCATATTTGCAACTTCACCTTTGGCATGTTCAGGGGCCATGTAATGGACCGAGCCGACGATTGCATCTTCAGAGGTTATATCCTTGACATTATTTGCTAACGCAATCCCAAAATCCACAACTTTTGCTGTTCCATCGTCTTTGACTAAGATATTTTGGGATTTAATGTCGCGGTGGATGATACCGTTGCGATGGGCTTCCATGATCGCGCTGCATAATTGCTTCATGATGAAAACGGCTTCTGGATAATAAAGAGCCCCTCTTTTTTTGATCAAGGCTTTCAAAGTCTGCCCTTTGATATATTCCATGACGATAAAGTGTTTATCGCCATCATCGCCTACATCATAGATATCGACGATGTTGGGGTGTGAAAGACAGGTCGAGGCATTAGCTTCACGACGAAAGCGTTCCAAGGAGACAGGATCATTTGAAAGTTCTTCTTTTAATATCTTGATCGCTACTTCTCTTTTTAAGATGGTATCAAAGGCACAATAGACATCTGCCATGCCTCCCTTGCCAATATGCTTAAGGATCATGTAACGCGAGGCAATCAGGTTATTTTCCATCTTGGCCTCCTTTATCGATCAAAACAACTGTTATATTATCAAAGCCACCAGCTTTTAAAGCTAGTTCGACTAATTCCTTGCATTTGGAGGAAAGATCTTCTTGTTTAAGGAGGACCTTTTCGATCATTTTATGGTCGACATAACCATGCAAGCCATCAGATGATAGTAAATAGAGATCGTATTCATCTTTAAGTTCATAAAGATCGGCGTAACCGTCATCATATACTCCTAAAAACCGCGTCAAATAATGTTTTTTGGGATGGATCTTAGCTTCAAAAGGCGTGATCATATGTCTTTGGATCAACTCATTGACATAGGTGTGATCGCTTGTCAGCAGGGTCAGTTTTTGATCTTTGAGACCATAGACCCGCGAATCGCCCGCATTGATGACAAGATCGCCATGCTTGCTGAAGCAGACCCCTGTAATTGTTGTGCCCATTCCTTCGTAATCCGTGTTTTGATAAGACAGCTCATACAAAAGATGTGAAGCTTGGCGTATATGATATTCCAAAAAGGACTTCAGCTGGGCGAGGTCACTAAAGCCATCGTTTGAAGCAAACAGCTTTTGAAAATAGTGAGTCACCTCAAATGAAGCAATCTCACCTGCCTTATTCCCGCCGATTCCATCACAAACCAAAGCTAAAAAATCTTGGTCCTTGTTGGAAACTACTAAATAATTATCCTGATTTTTCTCACGCAATTTGCCTTTGTCACTTAAACAATAATATTCCATAAGCTACCCCTTATATTCATTAGCCCTGAGCTGCCCGCAGGCGGCATCAATATCGACACCTCTTCTTTGTCTCAAAGTCACGGCGACCCCTCTTTTCTTAAGCATATCATAAAAACCAAGAGCCTTGAGATCGCTCGTGCCGCGATAGGAATTTTCACTTACATTATTATAGGGGATGAGATTGATATAGGCATTAAGACCCTTTAATAAAGCAGCCAGCTCATCAGCTTCTTTGCTAGAATCATTGACCCCTTCTAATAATAGATATTCAAAAGTCAAACGACGATTGTGATATGCGCTGTATTCTCTTAAGGCCGCAAATAGATCTTTTAAAGGATAGGCCTTATTGATGGGCATTAACTTGGAACGCAATTCGTCATTAGGCGCATGTAAAGATATAGCCAGATTAAATGGCTTTTCTTCTTTGGCAAAACGTCGGATCCCATCGACCAGTCCACAGGTCGAGATCGAAATATGACGTGCTCCGATTTCAATAGCCTTAGGGTCATTGATGATATATAAGGCCTTCATAAGCTCGTCATAATTATCGAAAGGCTCTCCCGTTCCCATAACAACAATATTAGATAGACGTTTATCTTCTTTATTCAAATACCGTTTGGACCATAAGACTTGGGCAATGATCTCGCCTGATGTGAGGTTACGCTGTTTCTTTAAAAGACCGCTGGCACAAAAACTGCAGCCCATGTTGCAGCCGACCTGGGTTGAGATACAAACACTATAGCCATAATCAAAGGCCATTAAAACTGTCTCGATCAAAGCGCCGTCAAATAGCTCAAACAAAAACTTGACGGTACCGTCGCTAGAGATTTGCTGTTTTTTGAGTTTTAAGGGATCGATCACAAAATCAGCTTCCAATTCTTGGATCAATTCCTTATTGAGATTATGCATCGCGGCAAAACAGTCAACTTCTTTACGATAAAGCCATTCGTAAATTTGTTTGGCCTTAAAAGGCTTATAGGATTTTGCTAAAACATAGGAAGTTAATTCTTCTAAACTGAGATCATAAATTGTTTGCATGCATCTATCTTAGCATAAGGTCTAAGCTTTATAAAGAACTGCCACATAGAAAAAATCCGCATCTTCCCGCTCGATCAAAAGATGATCTTCTAAAAGCGCAAAGTCATTATGTCTTTTTAAAAAGGAAGCAATTTGTTTTTCATTTTCCTTGCGATTGAGTGTGCAGGTCGCATAAACAAGTCGACCCCTTTTTTGAGGGCGATAGCCGCCGAATCTAAAAGAGCAGTTTGAACCTTGATGATATCATCCAGATCAGCGCTGGTCAGATGATACTTCAGATCGCTCTTGCGCTTTAAAACGCCAAGACCGCTACATGGAGCATCCAGCAAAATCTTATCGAAGGTTTCAGGATATAGATCAGCGATCTTAACAGCGTCGATATTCATATATTCGATATCTAAAAAGCCGAGGTGCTTGGCTCCCTTTTTTACTAATTCAAGGCGATGAGCGTGAATGTCGTTGGCAAAAGCTTTGATCTTAAGACCTTGATCAAGGCAATTAAAAAGTTTAGTACCGGGAGCACTACACATATCTAATAAACTGTCATTGTCTTGAAGATCAAGATAGTGATAGATTAAGGCGCTATGAAAGTCTTGCACATAATAGTAGCCTTTTTTGAATTCGCTTGTATTGATCAAGCTTTTTTGCGCACAAAAACTATCTTCATTCAAAACGGTAATGTCTTTAAGATCATCATAGCTGCACCTTGAGTGATTGAGGCGATAAAAAACACTGGGACGGCATAAAAAATTAGCCAGGATCTTTTCATAGTTTTCAGGGTACTGTGCTTTAAATAGCATATAAAGCCACAAAGGCATGCTGTAATTGATATGGGGTTCAATGCTGAAACTAAGCTCATCGCTCATCTTCTTGAGCATCGCGATCACAAAATCTGCTTGACCTTTTTTGACAAGTTTCGGATATTCGCTGCCCAAAATATAATTATCGTGTTTCAGGTAATACTTTTCATAAGCCATCATCGCCAAGACAATGCGCATTTCCATCGCCGGTCTTTTAGAATAAAAGCCTTTAAATTGAAATTCGAGCAGATCAAAGTTGCGCAGACAACCATTAACAAGTTCGGTAACAAAAAAACGATCTACTTCTTTTAGCGTTTTTAATTCTTTTCGCAATAACAGATTCGCATACTCTTTCTTAATAAGAGACGCTTTTAAGATATTTAAGGCAACAAGTCGTGACATACTATTTTACTCCAGATACAAGGGATCAAGATCGACCTTGAGCGTCGATTGATGATTGAGAACGAAACGGTGGACGAGTTCATTAAGTCCATCCAGCAAAGGTGCTATCTCAGTTGTCTTAATGGTTAGACGATAGCGATAATGCAGATACTGCCTGCTCAATTTATAAGGGGCATAGGTTTTAAGACCCAAAGAGGTGAGTTCACTATATAGGTCATCGGCATCCTGTTTGACCCTTTCTTCACTAGTCGATCTTAAAAATATACAAAGCAAATGCGTATATGGCGGATACTTGCCTCTTTTTCTGAAATTCATCTCACGATTATAGAAATAATAATAATCCTGCCTTAATACAGCTTTTAAGACATAATGTTCAGGATTATAAGCAGCGATCAAAACTTGACCCTTCAGATCTTTACGGCCCGAACGTCCGGAAGCTTGCATCAACAAGTCAAAGGTCGTCTCGCAAGAGTTATAATCTTCTCTTAAAAGACCGGCATCAGCGTTAAGAATACCCACCAATGCTACATTAGCGAAATCCAAGCCCTTTGCGACCATTTGGGTTCCGACCAGAATCTGATACTTGCCGCTGGCAAAATCATTCAGAATCATTTCATGGGGATGTTTAACGCTGATATTGTCGGCATCCATTCGTACGATCTTAAGTCCTTGTTTGAGCTTGGCCAATTCTTCTACGACCCGCTTAGTGCCAAAACCCAAGCGGACGAGCTTATAAGAACCGCACTTGGGACAACGTTTTGGCATTTTGTATTCACGACCGCAGACATGACACTTTAGGCGATCGAGATCCTGATGATAGGAAAGAGAAACATCGCAATCATGGCACATCAAAACTTCATTGCAATCCTCGCACTTAACAATTGGAGCATAGCCGCGCCGGTTGAGCAGGATGATCGCTTGCTCGCCGCGGTCTAGCACCTTAAGAAGCTCTGTTTTAAAAAGATCCGGTAAAATTGAAGCTCCCCTTTTGATCTCCTTGTTTAGATCGACGATCTTGATATCCAAGGGCTTAGGGTTGATCCGCTGCTTAAGCTCATAAAGAGCATAATCCTTTCTCAATGCTCTAGTAAAGTCTTCTAGAGATGGCGTGGCACTGGCCAAAAGGACCTGTGCTTTTCGATCATACGCAATCTTAAAAGCCACGTTTTTAGCGTTATAACAGGGGGTGGAGTCCTGTTTATAGGAATGGTCGTGTTCTTCATCGATTATGATAAGGCCTAAACGTTTAAGCGGTAGAAAGACACTTGATCTAGTCCCGATTACGATATCGACCTTATCATTTAAAACTTTTTGATATTCCTCAAAGCGTTTGCCATCACTTAAATATGAATGGTAGATCGCAATATTGGAAAAATGTTCCTGAACATTCCTGATCATTTGCGAGGTCAACCCGATCTCTGGCACCAGAATAAGCACTTGCTCGCCTTTTTCGATCCGATCTTTCGCCAAATAGTAGTAGACCTCGCTTTTACCACTGCCGGTCACTCCAAATAAAAGCGAAATCATCTTAGTCTCATTTTTAAGACCTTGATAGACTCGGTCTTGGTCGGCAGTCAATTCTTTAAAAGCCTCGTATTTGATCTTGTTTTGATTGAAATCGTCCTCCTGTTTTAAAATTAGCGCTCCTTTTTCAATCAGTTTATTGACGATTGCCTGCGAATACTTGCGCGCCGCACTTAATTCCATGCCGTTTTTTAGGGAAGCCAGGATCTCTAGCTGGCGCTTAGTCAAAAGCGATTTGTCATATGATGGATCAAGAAAGATAACGTTCTTGGATTTGTGTTCAACTTTTTTCTTCGAGGTCTTAAGTGCTTTAGGTAGGATCGTGTTCAAGCAGGCAATAAAAGGAGCTAAGGTCACCTTTGCAAGCCATTTAGCTAAGGCATATTGCTCATTGTCAATGATCGATTCATGATCGACTATCTCGGCGATCGTCTGAAGCTGGTACCCATATTTATATTCTCTATCCTTTACA
>CALVCF010000056.1 GCA_944325935.1 uncultured Erysipelotrichaceae bacterium
AAGGGTGTTGATGCAGCTGCTCACCACACGGCCTTAGATAACAAAACGATTGCGATCTTGGGATCTGGCATCGATCGGATCTATCCTTTATGCAACAAATATCTTTATGAAAAGATCAAGAAAGATCATCTTGTCATATCCGAATACCCAGGTCTTTGCAAGCCTTTTGCTTATCACTTTCCCTGGCGTAATCGCTTGATTGCCGCTTTAAGTCAAAATCTCTATGTCATGCAGGCCTCTTTAAAAAGCGGCACCTTGACCACTGTTAATTATGCCTTGGAGCTTGATCACAGCGTCTATGCTTTGCCCTATGATGTCTTTTCAAAAGAGGGTGAAGGAACCAATCTCTTGATTCAAGAAGGGGCTGAACTAATTACTTTTTAAAACAAAAAATTGCACATTCGAAAAAATTGTGTTTATATATATGTCGTATTTGAGGTATGAATATGAAGAATTTACTTATCGTGGAGTCTCCCTCCAAATCAAAAACGATTGAAAAATATTTAGGTAAGGACTATAAGGTCTTGTCTTCCAAAGGACATATCTGCGATCTTGCGATCAAAGGCAAAGGCGGTCTTGGAGTCGATATTGAAGATGACTTTAAGCCGATCTACGAGATCAACAAAGATAAAAAAGCGACAATCAAAGAACTTAAGGCAGCCGCCAAAGATGCGGATCATGTCTATCTTGCAACCGACCCCGACCGGGAAGGCGAAGCTATATCGTGGCATTTAGCGCGGGAGCTGGGTCTTGATCTGGATGATGATGATCGGATCGTTTTTAATGAGATCACTAAAAACGCAATCTTAAATGCACTTAAAGAGCCACGCAAGATCGATATGGATCTTGTTAAATCGCAAGAGACCAGACGCATTTTAGACCGGATCATTGGTTTTAAATTATCAAAATTGATGCAGATCAAGATCAAATCAAAGTCAGCCGGACGAGTGCAATCGATCGCTCTTCGGATGATATGCGATCGCGAAAAGGAGATTAGAGCCTTTGTCCCAAAAGAGTATTGGACGATCGAAGCTAGTTTTAAAAAAGATGAGATCGCTTTTAAGGCGGAACTCAGCAAAAAAGATAATGTTAAGATCGAGATCAATAATGAAGAAGAAGCTAACTTGATCTATCAGGAATTAAAGGATCCCTTTATAGTCGACAAGGTCAGTAGATCATTAAAAAAACGGGCTCCGCGCTTGGCCTTTATCACTTCAACTCTCCAGCAAGAAGCCTCTTCTAAACTGGGTTTTGGGGCTAAGAAGACTATGATGCTGGCGCAGATGCTCTATGAGGGAATCGAGATGGGCGAACAAAGCCAAGGGCTGATCACCTATATGCGTACCGACTCGACCCGCCTTTCAAATGAATTTACTAAAACAGCCTTTAAACATATTGAAAATGAATATGGTAAGGAATATGTCGGACATTATCGTCTTAAAAATGACGAGGGAGCGCAAGATGCCCATGAAGCGATCCGACCTACGTCCTTAACTAATACACCTGAAAAGGTCAAGACTTATTTAACAAATGATCAATATAAATTATACCGCCTGATTTATTATCGGGCTCTAGCCTCTTTAATGGCTGATGCTAAGTATGACGCAACAAGTGTCATCATCAAAAATGGCCCCTATTATTTCAATGCGTCAGGCAGTGTTTTAAAGTTTGATGGTTATTTGAAGGTCTATGCTGATTATGATGCTTCTAAGGATGTAAACTTGCCTGAACTTGTAGAGCAGGAAGCCTTAATTAGTCAAGAGATCATAAAGGAACAGCACTTTACGGAAGCACCATCAAGATATACCGAAGCTAAACTCATTAAGGCCTTAGAAGAAGAAGGGGTCGGGCGTCCTTCGACTTATGCAACGATTATTGATACGATTATCAAAAGAGCCTATGTCGAACTTAAGACCGCTACTGAAAAAGGCAAGACAAAATACTTTTTTCCAACGGAGCAGGGGGAATTGACGGATGAAAAACTAAAAGAGTATTTTTCTTCGATCATCAATGTCAAATATACCGCGCAAATGGAAAAAGAACTGGATGAGATCGCCGATGGCAAGGTTGACAATATCAAAGCTTTAAAGGACTTTTATGAGCGCTTTGAGCCTTTGTTAGATGAAGCCTACGCCAAAATGGAGAAAAAGGAAGACGAGAAAGTCGGAGAGCTTTGTCCAGAGTGTGGGCATGAACTCGTCTATCGTCAAAGTCGCTATGGCAAATTTATCTCTTGTTCAAATTACCCTTCCTGCAAGTACACTCGCTCTTTGGAGAATAAAGTTAAAGAGGAACCAGAGATCATCGATCGTACTTGTCCGGAGTGTGGCGGTCAATTACTAAAGCGCAAATCGCGCTATGGCAACTATTTCATAGGTTGCAGCAATTACCCCAAGTGTCATTACATTGAAAATATCGAAGGCGAGAAAAAGCCATATTTCAAAAAAGGAAGAAAGAATGCCAAGAGTTAAGGTCATAGGAGCAGGGCTTGCGGGCAGTGAAGCAGCTTATCAGTTAGCCAAGGCCGGGCTTGGGGTCGACTTATATGAAATGAAGGGTAAAAAACGCCATGAGGCTTTTAAAACTGATCTTTTTGCCGAGTTATTATGTTCTAATTCCCTGCGCAGCAATGATGTCAATAATGCGGTCGGTCTTTTAAAGGAAGAAATGCGCCATCTAGATTCATTGATCATGCACTGTGCGGATGAAACAAAAGTTGAAGCAGGCAGTGCTTTAGCGGTAGATCGCGACTTGTTTGCCAAGATGGTGACAGAAACGATCCTGAAAGAGCCAAACATTACTTTTCATAATGCCGAAGTCGAAGATCTCGATATCGATGAATATACGATCATCGCTGCCGGTCCTTTATGTGAAGGAGGACTCAGCGCTAAGATCCAAAGCTTATTTAAAGAAGAATACTTGCATTTTTATGATGCGATCGCTCCGATCATCTACCTGGATTCGATCGACCTTGATATCGCCTACTTTAAATCGCGCTATGACAAAGGCGGGGCCGATTATTTGAATTGCCCAATGGATCAAGCGGAATTTTTCGCTTTTTATCAAGAGGTATTAAAGGCTAATCAGGCCACGCTACACGAATTTGAAAAAGGCGATCTCTTTGAAGGCTGCATGCCTTTTGAGGAAATGGCCAAAAGAGGTTATAAGACTTTGCTCTTTGGACCGATGAAACCTGTAGGTCTTGAAAAGGATGGCAAACGACCCTATGCCGTCGTGCAATTAAGACAAGATGATCGTGCAAAGACCTTATTTAATATCGTCGGTTTTCAAACGCACCTCAAATACGATGATCAGAAAAGGATCATTCAAATGATCCCGGGTCTTCAAAAAGCTCGCTTTGCCCGTTATGGCGTCATGCATCGCAACACTTACCTCAATTCCCCCAAGATCCTTGATGAACATTTTGCATCGCGTCTTTATCCTAAGCTATATTTTGCCGGACAAATTGCGGGTGTCGAGGGTTATGTCGAAAGTGCAGCCAGCGGTTTATATGCAGCCCTTAGTTTGATCATAAAACTTAGGGGCCTTGATCTGAAATTAAATGATGATTGTATGATGGGGTCGATGGCAGCCTACATCTCCGATCAACATATTAAGCATTTTGTCCCAATGAATGCCAATTTCGGGATCTATAACGGTCCTAGGGACAAGTCGTTGCGAGCCACACATAGTCTTGCGAAGATCGATGAATTTAAAAGGTCCTGCCCATGGATGAATATTTAAGGCGTTTTTTAGCTTATCTTTTAAATGATCGCCATTATGCGCAAAATACGATCGAAGCCTATGGAAGAGACATTAGGCGTTTTCTTGAGTATTTAGATAATCAAGGTCTCAAAGATCTCGAACTTGATAAAAGCGTGGCTTTTGATTACTTGAATGAATTAAGACTGGGAAAGATCGGTGGAATCATGATCAAAGATACTTCTTATGCCCGTTCCTTGTCCTCGCTTAAAGCTTTTTATCGCTATCTTCACAAGTACGAAGCTATTAAAAGCGATCCTTTCAAAACGATCAGTATTACGAAACGCCATAAGCATTTGCCGGATGTTTTGACTTTCGCTCAGGTCGAAAGACTTTTGGCAAGTTTTGACACAGATGACTTCAAGGATCTGCGTGATCGTCTTTTAACCGAGTGCCTGTATGCTTGCGGTCTAAGAATCTCGGAGTGTTTAAGTTTAAATATCGATAGCTTTAAATACGAAGAACTGCATATTATCGGAAAGGGCGATAAGGAACGCCTAGTTCCCTATTATCCCAATCTTAAAAAAGAAGTAGCTTCTTATCTTGTTAAAAGAGAGGCATTTGCCAAAGATGACAAAGCCTTGTTCATTTCACAAAACGGCAAGCGGATCAGTGCCCGCTATGTCCAACGGATGCTGGAAAAAAGAGGGCTTTTGGTTTTGGGTCAAAGGGTCCATCCCCATGAACTGAGACATAGTTTTGCCACCCATCTGTTGGATAACGGCGTTGATTTACGCAGTGTACAAGAACTCTTAGGTCATGAGTCTTTAGCCACCACCCAGTTATATACTCATTTGACCCTCGAACGTCTAAAAGGGACAGTGCAAAAATATCATCCCCATTCTTAGATGAAACATGTTATGATTTTCTTATGGAAGTAACTTATATCATCGGACACAAGAATCCTGATACAGATTCGATCGCCAGCGCCATGGCTTATGCTGAACTTAAGACCTTTAAAAAAGAGCGGGTGATCGCAGGCAGGCTGGGGACATTAAATGAAGAGACTAAGTTTGCAACGCGAACTTTTGAAGTGGAAGCACCTTTGCTTGTAAGTGATGCCCGCTCGAAATTACGCGATATTGTTTATGATAAGCCAAGCTTTATTGAAGAGAATGCCAGCTGTAATGATGCCTACTTAAAGATCATGCAGACTAATAATCGAACCTTATTGGTCGTTGACAATCTTATCGGTAAACATATTAAAGGCCTTTTGAGCGTGGGTGATCTAGCTAAGATCCACATGAGTGAAGATGGTTATTTAAACTCGACCACTTTAGAACTTCTGGCTAAGGATCTTACGGCAGTTATCATCAAAAACAAGGAAGATTTTAAGACAAACGGCAAGGTCGTCTTTATCGATGACCAATGCGATCTGGATGGGCTTGATCATACAATCGTCATTTTAGATAAACAGGAAGATCTAATTAAACTCAAAGATAAAAAGATGGCCTGCCTGATTTTGACGCGCAATGTTGAACCTCAAGTGGATCTTGAGACAAATATCTTGTGTTCTAAACTTGATGCCCTTAAGATCGCTCGCAGAATAAACGAGGCCTTTCCAGTCAAGACTATCATGTCTGAAAAGATGGTCTGTTTTAATGAGAATGATTATATCGAAGACGTGGCAGTCAAGATCGCCAATACCCGTTATCGCTCTTATCCTGTTTTAAATGAAAAAGGCGATGTTCTAGGTTTTGTTTCGCGTTACCATCTTTTTAAATATGAACCGAAACGCTTTATCTTGGTCGATCATTCAACCAAGGCCCAGAGTATTAATTACTTAGATAAGGCTGAAGTCGTCGAGATCATCGACCATCATCATATCGGCGATGTTGAAACGACTAAGCCGATCTTTTACCGCAATGAACGCCTGGGATCGACCTGTTCCATTATTTACCGCATGTATAAGGAAGAGGGTCTGAAACCGTCTAGAGCAGTTGCGGGAATGATGCTTTCAGCGATCATTTCGGACACACTTTATTTTAAATCAAAAACGACTACTAGCGTCGATATCGCTTTTGCTAAAGAGCTGGCTGATCTAGCAAAGGTCGATCTTGACACCTATGCCCATGATCTTTTAAATGCTTCTGTCTCCTTGAAAGATGCCGATGTTACTAAACTCATCAATCAAGACCTTAAACGCTATCACTTCGATCGCTATCAAATAGCCGTCGGACAGACTAATTATGCAAATTTAGAAGATATCCAAACGCGCTTGGATGATTTCGCCAAAGCATTGTCTAGCAAACAGTCTGATGAGAGAATCGATCTTATTATTATGATGTTTACCCACGTCTTAGGCGAAGGGACGATGTTTATGTACTATGGACCTCTGTCTTCCTTGATGTCATCGATCATCCAGACACAGTTCAATGATCACTCGGGTTTTGACCATGAGATCATGTCTAGAAAACAACAGCTCATACCTCGTCTGACAAATGTGTTAAAATCGCAGAATTAGGGCCTTTACAGGCTTTTTTTCTTGCAATTAGAGCGGTTTTAGTTTATAGTATTAAAGCGTTTATACGCAAAGTACGCACACTATGGATCCACTATCCGTGCCCCTTGCGGGGTTGTAGTGTTTAGAAGTAGTGGAGGAGAAACGGAAAGAGAGGATTTTATGACACAATTAGTTTCTATGCGCAAACTGTTAGAGAGTGGTGTTCATTTCGGTCATCAGACCAGACGCTGGGACCCCAAGTGCAAACCATTCATCTATACCGCTAAAAACGGTATCTACATTATTAACTTAGAAAAGACTTTGGAATATGTCGAAGTTGCCTACAACAAGATGAAAGAGATTGCCGAAAATGGCGGCAAGGTCTTATTTGTCGGCACTAAGAAACAAGCTCAGCAGATCGTAATGGATGAAGCTTTACGCTCAGGCAGTTTCTACATTAACCAAAGATGGTTAGGCGGTACTTTGACTAACTTCCGCACGATCCAAAAGAGAATCAAACGTCTCTTAGAGATCGAAGAGATGGAAACATCAGGTACGATCAATGTTTATCCCAAAAAAGAAGTAGCTCAGATCCGCAAGGAAGCTACACGCCTTGAAAATTTCTTAGGCGGTATCAAAGAAATGAAAAAGCTACCGGATGCGCTTGTTGTTGTTGATCCAAAGGAAGAACACAACGCTGTTGCCGAAGCTCGCAAGTTAAACATTCCGGTCTTTGGCTTAGTTGATACCAATTGTGATCCGGCCTTAGTTGATTATCCGATCCCTTCAAACGACGATGCGATCAAAGCGATCCGCTTAATGATGTCTCTATTAGCCGATGCTATCACTGAGACCAAGGGCGGTATCTTACAAGATGCTTATCAAGAAGGCGAGGATGTCGCTGATATCACCATGGCTGATGTCATCGTAAATGTTGAAAAACATGCAGAAGAACAAGAAAAGAGACGTCGCCAAAAGATGGAAGAGCGCCGCAACCGCAACATGCGTGCCCATCAAGGTGAAAGACGCTTTGTAGGCCGTCGTAACCAAGATCGCAATAATGCTACTCAACAGGAAGCAAAAAGCGAAGCAAAAGAAGAAGTTAAGACTGAACTTAGCTCTAGTGAAACTGTAAAAGAAACAGTGCAAGGAGAAGAAGCATAATGGCTGTAACTGCAAGTCAAGTTAAGGATTTAAGAGAGCGCACCGGCGCTGGTATGATGGATTGTAAAAAGGCCCTCACCGAATGTGATGGCGATATGGAAAAAGCCATCGACTGGTTAAGAGAAAAAGGAATTGCCAAAGCAGCTAAGAAAGAGTCTAGAATCGCCGCTGAAGGCTTATCTAAGGTCTTAGTAAAAGACAATAAAGCTGTGATCGTTGAGATCAATACCGAAACGGATTTCGTCGCCAAGAATGAACAATTCCTCAAATTGTTGGATACTTGTGCTGAAGTGATCCTTGCCAATGAACCAAAAGATGTCAAAGAAGCTTTAGCTATCAGCGTTGATGGCAAAACGCTCAATGATCTATTCATTGAAGCTGTTTCTACGATCGGTGAAAAGATCACTTTGAGAAGATTCGATATTTTAACTAAAAACGATCAAGATATCTTTGGCGCTTATATGCACAACAAAGGCGCTATCTCCGTCGCCTTAGTCTTAAATGATTCAAGCGATGCCGAACTTGCTAAGCACATGGCGATGCAGGTTGCTTCTATGGCTCCAACTTATGTTTCTAAAGATGAGATGCCATCGGAGGTCATTGAACATGAACGCTCGATCCAAACGGAAATCTTGAAAAATGACGAAAAGTTAGCTTCTAAGCCAGAAAAAGTCTTACAAGGCATTGTTGAAGGACGTGTATCCAAAGCCTTGCAGGATATGTGCTTAGCTGATCAGATCTATTTCCTTGACGGCGATAAGAAATGTTCAGAAGTCTTAAAAGAGCACAAGACAAGCGTGAAGTGTTTCGTACGTTACATGGTCGGTGAAGGTCTTGAAAAAAGAGAAGAGAACTTCGCAGACGAAGTAGCAAAACAGATCAATGGATAAAGGGCAAGTAATTGCCCTTTTTAAAAAAGGTGAACATATGAAAAAAAGAGTATTGTTGAAGCTGTCGGGTGAAGCCTTGGGAAATGATCATGAGGTCTTTGATATCGACAAACTAAATGAATTAGCTCTAGAGATCAAAGAGATCGTCAGTGAAGGAATTGAATTAGCCATCGTTTGCGGCGGCGGCAATTTTGTTCGGGGCAGAACCTTGGAAAAGCTTGGCATAGATCGTGTTAAAAGTGATTATATGGGGATGATGGGGACGGTGATCAATGCCATCGCGCTAGAATCTGTCTTAAATAATCACGGCTTAAAGGCTAAAGCTTTAAGCGCTCTTGAGATCAGCAAAGTAGAAACTTATAACCAAACAAGATCTCGTCAATATCTGGATGATGGTCAGGTTGTGATCTTTGGCGGTGGTATTGCCTGGCCTTATTTTTCGACCGATACCACTTGTGCCTTAAGAGCGATCGAAAACCATTGCCATCTGATCTTAATGGCCAAAAACGGCACGGATGGCGTCTATGACGATGATCCCAAGGTCAATCCCAATGCCAGACGCTATGACGAGATGGATTATGATACAATTATCAATAAGCAACTAAATGTTATCGACATGACCGCCGCGATCATGTTGAGAGAACATAATCTCAGCACCTTTATTTTTGATATGAATGTAAAGGGAAATATCAAAAAGGCTATTAATCTTGCTTGCCTTGGTACTATAATTAAGACAAAGGAGAACTAATGATCATGGAAGAATTAATTCAAAAATGTGAAGAAAAGATGCATAAGGCTATTGATAGTTATGCCAAGCATCTCAATACAGTCAGAACCGGACGGGCCAATCCCAACCTTTTGGACCGCATCGAGATCGATTATTATGGCGCTATGACTCCTGTCAATCAGATTGCCTCGATCCAAGTTGTAGAAGGTCGTACTTTGGTGATCAAACCTTATGATGTTTCAACGCTTAAAGGAATCGAAAAGGCGATCAATGCCTCTGATCTTGGCTTGCCACCTCAAAATGACGGTACTGTAATCAGAGTCAGTGTTCCTCAACTAACTGAAGAAACCCGCAAGAGTTATTGCAAAGAAGTCTCTAAGTTCGCTGAAGAAGCCAAGGTCAATATTCGTAATATCCGTCGTGAGTATAACGATATGCTAAAGAAAGATAAGACGATCTCCGAAGATAATCAGAAAGATCTTTTAGATAAGATTCAAAAGTTGACCGAAAAGATGACCAAAGAAATCGATGAGGTCGCTAGCAAAAAAGAAAAAGAGATCATGACGATCTAATATGACGACTATACCTGAGCATGTTGCCATTATTATGGATGGCAATGGCCGCTGGGCCAAAGAAAAAGGTAAAGCGCGCAGCCAAGGACACTTTGCCGGGGTCAAAAGGGTTCGCGATATCGCTATTCATGCTAACGAACTGGGCGTAAGATGTTTGACACTTTACGCCTTTTCGACGGAAAATTGGAAAAGACCTCAGACCGAAGTGTCTTATCTTATGTCATTACCTGAGTTTTTCTTTAATTCTTACATGAAGGAAATTATGGAAAATGATATTAGGATCGAAATGATCGGAGAAAGGGAACATATCCCCTCAGCAGCCCTCAAGATCTTCGATAAGGCAATCAAGACTTCTAAGGACAATCGGGGTATGATCTTAAATTTTGCGATGAATTATGGATCGATCGATGAGATCAATGTCGCTGTTCGAAAATATACCGATGAAGTCCTTTCAAAGCGAAGATCAAATGATCTCGCTGGGGATGAATTCAAGAATTATCTATTTACTAAGGATCTTCCCGAGGTCGATCTTTTGATCAGGACCAGCGGCGAGAAACGGCTGTCTAATTTTTTATTGTATCAATTGGCTTATAGTGAATTATATTTTAGCGATCGATATTGGCCTGATTTTGATGAGCAAGCCTTAGATGAGGCGATCAAGGATTATGGCATGCGCCAAAGGCGTTATGGAGGTTTGGATGAAGACTAGAATCATTTCGGCAGTTGTTATGGCACTTATCTGTATTCCACCTCTGGTTCTTGGTGGCTTTCTTTTGAGGATTCTGACTTCGCTTATCATCTTGATCGGTTCATATGAATTTATATCGATCCGTAATCGGCGCTTTAATTGGCTCTTGTATTTTGCAATGGTAATTTTTGCCTTTTTATGTAATCTTTTCGATGGCAATCAGACGGGTCTCATCCTTATTTTCATTATCTCGCTGTTTGTCTTTTCCATCTGCTTTGAAGATATCACCCTAGATGATATTTCCTCTACTTCTATGATGGGTATCATCATTGCCTTTGCAGCCAATTCCGTTCAGACTATCTATAGCCATAGTGGTGGCATGTTGATCATGTTATATATTTTGATCGCTAGTTTTGTCTGCGATATCGCTGCTCTTTTTACCGGAATGGCTTTTGGCAAGCATCCTTTGAATAAGAGAGTGTCGCCTAAAAAGACAGTTGAAGGTTCGATCGGCGGATGGTTTTTCGGCTTTCTTTGTTCCTTGTTGTTTGCCCATTTTATGTTGCCACTTAAAGTACACTTTGGTTTTTTTGTCTTTACTTCTTTGACGCTTCCGATCGTTGCTCAAATTGGCGATCTTTCGTTCAGCTTGATCAAGCGCAATTATGATGTGAAGGATTTTGGCTCTTTGATACCAGGGCATGGCGGTATCTTAGATCGCGTTGATAGCTTATTATTCTGCCTGATCTATTTTTCTTCGATCTTATCACTATTAGGGGTGGTCTGATATGAAAAGAGTCATTATATTAGGTGCTAGCGGTTCGATCGGCACCCAAGCTTTGGACGTTATCGACGATCACCCAGAAGAATTGGAACTTGTCGGTATCAGCGTTTACAATCAAAAAGAATATGCCCTTAAGCTTTTAAACGAGCGACATATTCCATATGTTGCCCTAAAGGAAAGCGATCCCTCTTTAGAAGCTGCCTTTCCTAAGACTCATTTCTTTTTTGGAGAGAAGGGACTAGAAGATTTAGCGACGCTGGCCGAATATGACCTTTTGATCAATGCTCTGGTTGGCTTTAGTGGTTTTAAACCGACCTTGAAAGCGATTGAAAATCAAAAAGATGTCGCTTTGGCTAATAAAGAGACCTTGGTCTCAGGTGGTGATCTAATCAATGAAGCTTTAAAAAATTCTAGATCGAAGCTATATCCAATTGATTCAGAACACTCGGCGATCGATCAGTGTTTGCGCGATAGAAAACACCTTAAAAATTTAATAATAACGGCTAGTGGTGGCGCCTTTCGCGATCTGACAAGAGAAGATCTTAAAAATGTAAAAAAGGAAGACGCTCTTAAACATCCCGTCTGGTCTATGGGCGCTAAAATTACGATCGATTCGGCTACGATGATGAACAAAGGTTTTGAAGTGATCGAGGCGCATCATTTGTTCAATGTCCCTTTTGAGAGAATCAAAGTTCTGAAGCATTTGGAAAGTATCGTCCATTCGATGGTCGAATATGCTGATGGCAGCATCATCGCTCAGCTTTCTATCCCTGATATGCGTCTGCCGATCCAATACGCTCTTTTAAGAAGCCATGATCTCAGACATAACTATCAGCCTTTAGATTTAAGTAAGATCGTCTCTTTGCATTTTGAAAGCATTGATTTTAAACGTTTTCCATTACTGCGCTTAGCGTATGAAGTCGGTCAAAAAGGCGGCAATCTTCCCAGCGTTTTAAATGGAGCCAATGATGAAGCAGTCCGTTTATTTCTATTGGATCAGATATCTTTTCTAGATATTGAAGATGTCATCTTTCAAGCAATCGAAAAAGCTGACTATATTTCTAAACCCGGGGTCGATGATATTATCAATAGCCATAATTGGGCAAAGGAATTTGTCACAAGGTATTTTAAATGATATGACAAAGGTAGCTTGTTTGTAAGCTACTTTTTATATGGTCAAATCTTCACTTTGATATTATAATTAAGACAAGTTTTTATGAAGAAAATACTAGATGAGATCAGATCACCACGTGATCTACATTTTTTGGGACTGACCGAGCAAAAAGTGCTTTGCAAGGAACTTCGCGATGAAGTGATTGCTGATGTCGCCAAGACTGGCGGTCATCTGGCTTCCAATTTAGGAGTTGTCGAATTGACCGTAGCTTTGCATTATGTTTTTAATACGCCATACGATAAGATCATTTTTGATGTCGGTCATCAAACCTATATTCATAAGATCCTGACCGGCCGCCGCGATAAGATGGCGACCTTAAGACAGTTTGGGGGACTATCTGGCTTTCCTAAGACCAGCGAAAGCGAGTATGATGTCTTTAATACAGGGCATAGCGGTACCTCCATTTCTGCCGCCTTGGGCCTGGCTAGGGCCAGGGATATTGTCCATGACGACTATAAAGTTATTGCCCTGATCGGCGATGGAGCGTTGACTTCGGGCATGGCTTTGGAAGCTTTGAACGACGCAGGGTCCAGTGATAGTGATCTCATTGTTATCTTAAATGATAACGCTATGTCGATTGATAAGAATACCGGTGGAATGGCTTCGCTTTTAAGCAAACTTCGCACGAAAAGTTTTTATCGCAATTCAAATCGCTATATTAAAAAAGTTGTTTCCTATATTCCTTTTTTAGGTAAATGGATCATCAAACTGGTCCGACGTCTTAAACATTCGATCAAACATTTTATACTGCCTAACATGTTTTTTGAAGATATCGGCTTTAAATATCTGGGACCGGTGGACGGACATGATCTTGAGAGTCTTGAGGCGATGTTAGAAAGGGCGAAAGATCTAAAAGGGCCGGTCTTGGTTCATGTTAAAACAACAAAAGGCAAGGGATATCAATTTGCTGAAGATAATCCCGATAAGTTTCACGGGATCGCACCTTTTGATATAGAAAAAGGCGAGGTGCTTAAATCTCCTGTCAAGGATTTTTCGGCTTGTTTTTCCGAAAACATCTGCCGCATAGCCAAAGATAATCAAAGGGTCGTTGCGATTACGGCGGCCATGGCTTCAGGTGTAGGTCTAAGTGCTTTTAAAAATACTTTTAATAATCGTTTTTTTGATGTCGAGATCGCTGAGCAGCATGCCGTTACTTTAGCTGCAGGTCTGGCTATGGGGAATATGATCCCAGTCGTAGCGATCTACTCTTCTTTTATGCAAAGAGCCTATGATCAGATTATTCACGATGTTGCGATGCAGGATCTACACGTGGTTTTTTGCCTTGATCGCGCAGGTTTGGTCGGAGCGGATGGAGCGACTCATCAAGGGATCTTTGATCTTGCCTATGGACGCTTGATACCAAAGCTTAAGATCTTAGCGCCTAAGAATTTCCGCGATCTTTCTATCATGCTGGAATATGCGATCGAAGATCATATTGGACCGATCGTGTTACGCTATCCAAGAGGAGGCGAAGATCTTTTTGAAAATCATCTAAGTGATGAAGAATTAAGAGTCCATCTAAAGAATAATCAAGCGGAAGTTTATCAAAACGGCGCTGACCTGACTTTGGTTTCGATCGGCACTATGTTTAAGACGGCTTTGGAAGTTGCAACGCTTTTAAAGAAAGATTTGGGATGGAGTGTGGAAGTTATCGATGTTTTATCCCTTAAACCGCTTGATCAAAGCACGCTTAAAAGTTCCTTTGAAAAGACTAAAAAAGTGGCGACTATCGAAGATGGTACGATCATCGGCGGTCTTTATGATGCTGTTTTAGAGATCGCAAATTATCTTCCTGATGTCAAAGTTTTAGGCTTTGGCTATGATGATATCTATGTTGAACACGGGGATGTTAAATCCTTAAGGGCTAGTTTGGGTCTTGATGCAACCAGTATTGCCGCTAAGATCAAGGAGCATTTCTATGATTAAAGGGCCATCTTGTCCTAGCTGTCATTTTGAGCTTAAGCCTTCGTTTCATAGAGGCTTTCGGTTTGTATGCTCCTCTTGTAAGACCACCTATAAGGCGAAATGGAAGGCAGAGGCCTTTTTCGTAGCGATCGGACAGTATTGTGCGATCTTATTTCTGAGCTACTGTCTCTTTCTTTTAAACAATTCTGCTTTCTTATTTCTGTGCTTAATTGTTTTTGGCCTGATCTTGGTCTTATTCTTCCATCTATACTCTTTTAGTAAGAATAGCGCTAAGTATGTGGAATTAGAAAAAGGCCAACAAAACAAAGGGGAGGAACTTATGTTTGAAAAATATGAATATAAAAGACCGAATATAGATATACAAGAAGGTGTTTTGTCAAAAATCGATGAACTTGGATACGCTGATTATGCCCTTGCTTGCCAAGGTGATTTTAAGTTTGATCTTAAGGTTCCGGCAAAGCGTTATGATTTAAATGATATCGAAAAGATCGTAGAAAAGGCTTTGATCATCGTGGGAGATGAATATTATATGAGCGAAGTGAGGTCGCGTTTAAACGACAAAGACCTGGCTTTGATCTATTGTCCTTTAAAACTCAATTATATCTTTAATGATTTGCCATATTATTTTTTAAAGAGCGATCTTTTAGATACGCTGGAAGAGGACTATAAACATCCATGGTCCTGTCTTTTGTTAGATCCGAGTCTGATGTATGATACAAGTATCTTAAAGGTCAAGGAAGCTATCGCCGTTTCGCTTTTGAAGCTTTGGATCATTGCAAAAAACAGCAAGGACTCACCCCTTAAATATCATAAAGCGCAAGCTTATATCCATGTGCTTCAAGATAATGCTGCGAAGATCTTTCGTAGTAGCTTCGATTTCAAAGCTTACGAGGAGCTTTTATATGTCTTAAATGACGATATCTTCTCAGATCCTGATACGATCGATCTTTTAAGGGCAGCTTTGCCAATCAGCCGTAATGGCGATCTTTCTTTAGCATTTGCCAGTACAGCTTTTATAGCGGCGCTTTGTCAATATTTTAAGTTCGATCTTGATAATGATATCTTTTCTTATCTGGAAGAGTTGGGTTATAAAACCAATATAGGTAAAACCAATTTAATGCCCAATCAATTTATTGATATGGCTTTTGAAGTTAACTATCAGCGTGATCTCAGGATCATCAAGACTTTGAACCGAGATTCTTTGATCGAAGTTTACAAGCTTTTGAGGAATGAATAATGTATCTTCTGTCGGTTTATATCGCTAGTGCCAATCTGAGTATTGATCAGACCTATACTTATCTCAGCGCGGAAGCAGTTTTACCATACAGTCGCGTCAAGGTCCTTTTTAATAATCGTGCGATGCTAGGTTTTGTCGACCGTGTCGAAGAATGTACGCTCTCTTTAGAGGATCTTGAAAATAAATATGGTTACAAGATTCAGACGATCGCCGAGATCGTCGATCATGAA
>CALVCF010000057.1 GCA_944325935.1 uncultured Erysipelotrichaceae bacterium
TCGTCTGACCTGCGATGTGGGATAAAATGGGTATCAGATAATCAGGGCTGATATTTTCCTCAAAAGTTTCGTTCAGCTTTGGATTTGTTTCAAAATTGAAGTATGCCACATTTTCATAGTGGCTGCGCCCAAACTCTAAAATCGAGTAGGTTTTTCCGACTTGTCTTGCTCCCTGCAAAATCAGAGGCTTACGGTGAACGCTATCTTTCCATGCTTCCAAGAAGCTCATGATCTTCCCATACATAGCTGGTCTCCTTACGGCTCAACCATGGTATAGACATATTCGTGTAAAAATATATTATTTTTACTTAAGTTTTAACATCAAAATGCACGAGTTTTCTTTTTAGTTTCTCAAAATTTGACACGAATACCGTCAAGCCTTATTATGCATTTATGCTGTTTCATATGCTTGCCATATGATGAAGTGTGCGATTCAGAGCACTATAGCATTAATATCAAAGTATAGAAAAGCTATTTATAATCAGTATCGCAAAATATTAACAATTTCCTTTTAAAAATGTAGTAAAATACATGTGCATGATGGGCTCGTAGCTCAGTTGGGAGAGCGTTCGGTTCGCATCCGAGAGGTCGAGGGTTCAAGCCCCTTCGGGTCCACCATATGATTATCTGACGAACACTTATCTCGTATTTGACGGATTTTTGAAAATGGGGAATCCTTTTGATAAGAAGTAAAGGACAAGTCATTGAACTAAGATTAATTGAAAGCGTAAATTGTTTCGACAAGCAAAGCCGACTATCGGTATTAGCCCAATTTATCGATGGCGACTCTGTACATATTACCTCCTAGGTCTAATATCAGTATTATTATGTTATTATATGCCAAAAATAACAATGATCATTTGCTTAATCATGCCACTTTTAACAGCGAACTTTTGTAAAGTGATAGCTGAAACATGTTAATTTTGACACATTGGAAAAGGAAAATGATAATGAGATTCTTTGGATTTTGCTACGCGGTCCATAACTTGTCAAGACAGGCAAGTCAATGACTTCTTTCTCGATCTAGATGTAATTTACTAATAGGGGAAATAAAGCTATAATAGACATGCAAAAAAGAGGGATATATATGAAACTTAGATTTATACTGGCCCTGATCGTGGCGAAACTTTCGATCATTGCCTTAAAGATAACTAAACATAATGCGACCAATATGCCGGGTTACTTGGCTTTAAGAATTTGCCCAGATTTTATTAAATTAGTAAATAAACCCAAAAGGATCATTGTGGTAACGGGCACAAATGGCAAGACCACGGTCTCAAATCTAATCAATGATTCATTCAAATACTTAAAACTAAGTGTCTTGAATAACTCGCTGGGATCTAACATCAATACGGGGATCGCAGCCGCTTTGATTTATGGCGTGTCCCTTTTCAATCGCGAGAAATATGATATTGGGGTCTTTGAGATCGACGAAAGATCTGCGCCGCGCGTTTATCCCTACCTCGACATCGACTATTTGATCATAACCAATCTCTCCAGAGATTCCTTAGTGCGCAATGCTCACCCGGAATATATCGCTTCCTTAATTGAAAAGTCTTTAGACAAAAAGACTAAACTTATCTTAAATGCCGATGACATGATATCTAATGGCATCGCTAAAGAAAATGAGCGCGTCTATTTTGGCATAGAGAAGATGGACAGTGATTTGACAACCAGCCGCAATCTCATAAACGATATTACGGTCTGCCCGCATTGCCATAGCGAACTTTCTTATGAATACTTGCGCTACAGCAATATCGGTAAGGTATATTGTCCAAAGTGCGGTTTTAAATCACCGGACTACGATTACTCTTTTAAAGATGTCGATCTTAAAAAGATGGAAGTTACCTTTACTTCCAAACTTGGCGAAAAACGATTCAGATTATTGAATGAATCGGTCTTCAATATGTATAACGAGCTTATTTTATTGAGCCTCTTAGTAGAACTTGGCTATGACTATGACACGCTTGAAGATATCATCAAACATATCGGTATCACTAAATCACGCTACAACTCAGAGATCATTAATGATATCGAAATAGCGATGCAGATGGCCAAAGATAAAAACGCCTATGCCTGTTCGAGAGCTTTTGAATACATTAGCAGCAGGCCGAGAAATAAAGAGATCGTCTTGATGATGAACTGCACACGCGATGCGAAAGAGTGGTCAGAGCTTGTTTGCTGGTTGTATGAAGCGGACTTTGAACTTTTGAATCGTGATGATATTATTCATGTCATCACCTATGGCAAAAGAGGCTTAGATTTCCGCATGCGTTTAAGAGAAGCTGGTATAAAAGATGAAAAGATCACGGTAGTCAATGATCTTAAAGATATTGCCCAGGCTCTATGGCTTAAAAAAGGCAGCGCTGTCTATGTCTTATATGGCTCTGATTCCGTTAATGGAGCCTTTGGCGTATGTCAGGCGATCAGGGAGCGTATCAAAGAGGTAAGAGCATGATTTTAGAATTTTTATATCCCGAAATTTGTAATCTTTATGGCGAAGCATTTAATGTCCGTTATTTAGAAGAATCGGTCCAAGATCTAAAGGTCATCAGGACTCATCTAAACGATAAGCCCCGTTTTCTTGTAAGCGATGATGTAGATTTGGTCTACATGGGGATGATGACAGAAAGCTCGCAAGTTTTGGCGATTGAAAAACTAAAAGCTTATCAAAAAGAGATCGCCACCGCTATCGAAAAGGGACAGCGTTTTATGGTCACCGGTAATGCCTTAGAGATCTTTGGCGATCACATTTATGATGTAGAAGATAAAGAAAAAACAGAGGCTTTAAAGATCTTTCCATTTCATACAAAAAGAGCGAAAATGAAGCGTTACAGCTCGCTTTTCTTAGGTGATTTCAACGATCTTAAGATCGTTGGTTACAAAAGTCAATTTACTAAATCCTACTATGACGACGATACACTAGAGCCCCTTTTTAAGACGAAGCGGGGGACGGCCTTTAATGATGAAGAGAAGGTCAAAGAAGGGATCAGATACAAAAACTTCATGGCAACATATCTTTTAGGGCCACTCTTTATCATGAATCCTTATTTCACCAAATGGCTTTTAGAAAGCATCGGCGCCAAGTTTAAGCTCGCCAATGAAGATGCTGCCCTTGATGCCTATAAGGCGCGCTTAAAAGAATATAGCGACCCCAATACCGGCTTTGGCTATTCTTTAAAGAAATCAAAAGTTTATCATTCTAACTAGTCGGCACATTATTCCTTACTCTTATAAGCACTTTGACCTAAAGCGGATCACGAAGTGCTTTTTAGTGACAAAGATCTCAAGATCGCTTTAGACCTTTCCCTATTAGGACAATTTTCTAGATCCTCAAAATCGCCAAGATCCCTGATATCAAGGTCGACTTCGATCGATCGTTCTGGGTTTTCTTGTAAGGCACTGATCGTGCTGGGGAGGCTGCCATCGAGCTGTCCTTTGATACTTTGATAGCGTAGCTCACACCATCTTTCCAGGGTCTTAAGAGCTAATTGATGATCTTCAAAGCTACAAAAAGCGGTCGGATCATTTTTTACATCATCTTCGATCAAGCGAGCATATTGATTTATCAGTAGTACATATCGCTCGTTAGCGAAGAAGTTATTTAAAAGTTTTTCGAAATATTGATGATATCTTTCAAAGATCGCATCATCCTGCATTAGAAGGTGATAGAGCGGTCTTTTAAACATGACTTCCTTAAAGGCGGGAGTATCGATAGGAAAGTTGATGAGATAGGCGCTATCTTTGATGGGCTCGCTCATGCCAAAGGCATAGGTACCATAAGCCAGATTATAGTCCCAAGGCATCAGAAACATTACGCCATCATCCTCATATAGGAAATAATTATGACCGGTATGGCCGATATAGCTATCCCAATTGAGACAAAAGATCTGGACGGTGAAATAACTTAAGATCATATCGATGTCTAAACCCTCGAAATTGCCATTATGATAATCTTTTAAAATGTTGATAAGGCGCTTTTGGTCGCTGTTTGTAATGTTGGTGCGGGCATTTTTAAAGATACCTTCATATAGCTTTGGATCATCGCCTAAATAACAAAGCGCGATATCAAGATTGGGATCATTGAAGTTTTGATAATCCGGTTTATATAATTGTCCATGATCTAAGCCGAAGTTCCGGGCCAGAAAGCTGTCTTCGACTTCTTCGATCGCCAGATATAAGCCCCAGTCTTGTCCGTTGATCTTGATCTTGGCGAAGGATGTAAGAGGTGTGGGAACGCCCATCGTTTCGAACATATCATAGGTCAGTTTAGTCTTTAGATAGGAATTGTCTTGAAAAGAGGCATCAAGCGAAAGCTTATCGAGGCCGTGATAGGAATAACCTTTTTGAAAATGATCGAATTCAATCTTGAAGCTAAAGCGTAAAAGGTCATATTCCTTACTGAGATGAAGGGAATTATTGCCCTTTGCCCTAAGACCGACATTTTTGAATTCTTCATTATCGATCAAAACATCTGCCATAACATAATTTTCATCCTGCGAGGCTTCAAAAAAACTTTGCGGATCGGCGATCAAAAGATCGATCGTATGGACGTAGGAATCATCAAAGAGCTTTTTTTGATAGTCAAAATCGACTCTATCCTTTGCGTTGGCATAAAGGACAAGCGAAAAGAAGATCGCGGATATTAGAAGCAGAATGATGATCCGATCAGTTTTCGACTTGAACATATCAGCTTAAATAGTCGCCATTATAATAGACAAGCGATACATCTATGATCCCCTCCATCTTCTTGATCTCGTTTAAAAAGAGGGTCTCATTTTCTTTTCTAAGGCGCAGCTCATAGATGAGCTCCCACTTTTCTCCTTCCAGGGATTTGGCTTTTAGGCGCATTTTCTTGCACTGTGAATGCAGATAGTCCAAAAGCAGTCTTTCTTGGTAGTCTTGAGCGATATGCAAGAGTAAAAGATAGGGACTATCACTTTTCTTATAGTGGTCAAAGCCAAGTAAGACGAGCCCGATCAAAGCCCCGCCTATGACCGCCAAAGGGATCAATCCGGCAGCTATGACGATGCCAGAGGCGATGGCCCAAAAAAGAAAGACAATATCTAGAGCTTCTTTGATGGCGGTACGAAAACGGACGATCGACAAAGCGCCAACCATGCCTAAGGACAAGACGACATTAGAGACGATCGTCATGATTAACATTGTCGTAATAAGGCATAAGCCAATAAGGCAAAGACCAAAACTAGCTGAATATAAAACTCCCCGATAGGTCGTCTTATAGACAAAAAAGATATATAGGCCCATGATAAGAGCCATCGACAAGGCGATCAGGATATCGCCAAGGGCGATGCTGGAGACATTTTCTAAAAAAGATGATTTAAAGATATCATTAAAGTTCATATCTTATCCCCCCTATCAAAGCTTCTAGCCTTAGCATATTTAGAAAAAGCGGTCGTATTATGTTTAATGTTATGGAGTGCTTTTTGAATGAATGATGGTAAGTAGTCATCATATTTGATCTCAAGGACAGCTTCATTTATACCTAGAGGTTTTGTGTGAAGTATCGGGCTTAGAAATGATCTTACATCAAGTGAGCTTTTGAGGCGATCATCGATCGTGATCCGGACATTGCCCAAGGGATAATAGTAGGCTAAGCGGCGATAGACGACGATGGTTCTGGGTCTCAACAGTTCGGACTTAAGCTTTGCATAGAACTCGATCCCTAAATCACCCTTCTTTAAAAGAAAGCTGTAATCATGATCTAAAAGCGCTTGGACTTCGTCTTTACTTAAACGTAACTTGGTCTTTTGGCCCAAGCCATTTTCCTTATGTTTCTTCTCTAGATTGATATAAGAGATGTCATGATCATAATAGCGCAGACGATATTTTGCACGCCTGTTTAGCCCATTGACCTTAGCCATCAAAGCGTTGTCATCAGGGTCGTCAAAGTAGAGTGAGCAAACTTCATAATAGCCATCTTGGCTATGCTTATCATAGGCTAAAAGGGGATCTAATCTCCCCTTTAGGATCACGGCTTCGCTTGTTTCGAGTTTGTATTTGTATTCGTGCCGTCTTTTAATCATAGTCACTGTTTCCATCATCATAGTTTGATGAGGCATCGTAGTTAGAGCTGTTTCCGTAATTTGAATAATTGCTATCGTTGCTGGGGGCGGGTGTTGTATCAGGAGTCGGAGCTGGGCTATAGTCAGTCACACCATCGGCATTTGGACCATAGTCAGTATCATCATAGTTGGTGACCCCGTCATTATTTGGACCGTAGTCCGTATCATCATAGTTAGTGACACCATCATTTAAAGGACCATAATCGGTATCATCATAGTCCGTCACTCCATCATTGTTAGGTCCATAATCAGTATTGCCATAATCAGTGATTCCATCGCTATTTGGGCCATAGTCGCTATCATGATAGTCGGTGACGCCATCATTTAAGGGACCGTAGTCCGTATCATCATTTTGGACCGAATTTGAATTATGAGCGCTGATGACCTTACCAGTGAGGGCATCGATATCATATTCATAATTAATGCCAGCTTGGGAGAACTCGAGCTCATAGATCGCAAGACCATCGTCAAAATCGAATTCTTTTTCGACGAAAGTGATGTCATCACCACTGATATGGGCTTGGGCCAAGGCGATCTCTTTGGCCTTATCATAAGAGATATAGCTCTTATTTTCATAGCGTTCATCATAATCATCACTATCGATGGTGACGATATTATTACCTTCGTCGACCTTAGATCGAACAGCTGTTTCTAAGTCGCTTAGAAATTCGCCGTTTGGGATATATGATCCTTCTTCTAACTTGATGACGACATTTTTCTTGTTGCCATCGATATCTTCGATAAAGTAGCCCTGATCTTTGATCAAAGCCGCAAGATCAGCTAAAACGACATCACATTCCTTGCCTACGAAGTCAGGATAGAGTGATACGATGCTTTCGCCATCGACATTGAGACCCTCGATACTAGTCACAAGGGCATCTTCATCATAGTTCACCCTGATCTCAGGATTGACAGCAAGGGTGATACTGCCTTCCTTGATCGCGCTTGTTTCACTTGGATTTTGGCAGCCAGTGAGAAGAATTGCAGCCAATACCACAATAGAAGCAACTGTTAATAACGTTTTTTTCATCTTCATACTCCTTTCGTTTTTAACTGTTTTATTTGCTTATGCTTTAGATTACGTATAGCTTTTTAAAAAAACGGGGTCCTTTTTATAATTAATCATCATAATCGCTGTCGCTGTCCGTTTCATAATTAGAGGCTTGATAGTTAGAGCTATTATTTTCGTAGTTCGAGCTTTGATAATTACTATCATCTAAGCTTTCTTGTGTAGGCTCCGGCTCTTTCTTGTCAGAGTCGGGTGTAGTTATTTCAGGACTTTGTGGGAGCGTTTCTACCGGGCTTTCTTCCTTGCTTGGTGTTACAGGTATTTTTTGAGGATCTGTAATTTCAACATCTTCAGCTTTTTCTAGTGCGCCTTTTTCAACGATTTGCAGTTCGACTGTAAATCCTAAATTGTTGGTCGCTTCTTTTCTTAGCTCACTACCAAATTCTGCTAGAGCCTCTTGGTTGTCGATTTCGATCGTAACACCCATCCCTTCATTTAGAAAGGCCATTTCTTTAGCTCTTATAAGGAGCTCATTAGTTACTTTGACCTCATCTTTATTATTGAAGTCATAAGCATCGATGAGCGTGCGGCCATCTTCATCTAGACCCTCAAGCTTAAACACCGTTCCTTCTCGATCGACATACATGACAACTTCCGGATTGATCGTAAGGTAGATGCGGGCGAAAAGCGTTGGTGCAACAGGCGCTTTCAGATTGAAGAAAAGTAAGATCATACAAGCAAAGGCCAATATAGGTGATGTGATAGCTGCTACTTTAAGCCAGGGCCTTTTGATCTTAGTGTTCAGTAAATCGGGATTTTCGACACTTTCGCCAACCTTATAAGAGTGATTGGCGGCGTAGACCATATGACCCATTTCATCTAAAAGGATGGCATAACTGGGTTTTGTATCCATGACAAGATATCTCATCCCTTCTCCCTCCTTATCATATGGGCTAAATGGCCACGGATGATCTCATAACCATTGGTATAGATCACAAGTATTGCCACTAAATAGCGTCGGTGCCGTTCGATAGTCTTAGCGCTGACCTTTGTCTTTTGCGAGAGTTCTTTGATCGGTAAGCGCTTGGTATCTAAAAGTTCGTCTAAAAGGGCCTTTTGGTCCTTGGCGTACCTTATGACCTGTAAACATTTTTCATAAGTCCTTTTTTGTAGGGGACAATTATCGACGACATCTTTTAAGCTAACGCCAAATGATGACAGCGTGTAGTTTAATTCTATGATCTCTTCTTTGGCGGCACTACTTCGCATCATCTCTTCTTGGGGATGCGTGTTATCACTGATAACTTCTGATAAGCGATGCCCCTTTTCGTCGATCTTGGCATCTAGTGACAGGTGCCCACTATGCCTTTTCTCCTTACGGGCAAAATCGATCAGACGGCTTTTAATGATCAGGGCAGCGTATTTTAAGAAGGCACCTTTTAGGCGTGAATAAGTACGAATAGCTTCATGAAACGCCAACATGCCGATCGATATTTCATCATCTCTTCCCATGACCAATTCTCTTTTGGCGAATTTGGCACATTCAGTGCGAATGAAAGGAAGATAATCCTTGATCAGATCATCAGCTAGATCGATATCTTCTTTGGCCTCTAATACCCTTTGGATCAAAATGTTAGTTTCGCTCATACTTATCCCATTTATAGATTACGCAACGATCTAAAAAAGATAGGGGTCATCACGACATATATTTAAATTTTATTATTTATGAAAAATTAGTTGGTTAAATAAAAGTAAAATCGAAGTTAAGAAAAAATAAAAGGGCCTGTGAAAAAAGTCTAAGTTGATTTAGACTTATCACACCTCTTTTTTATCGTAAGACAAAAAGAGACAGCTCTTGGAACCTTCCTTGAGCTGTTTTGATGCAAAATCTGTTGCAAGGAGAAATGTACCATGTATTATTTTACCACAAGAGCGGTGGCGTCATTTTCTTCCTACACCTTGAAAGAGAAATATGCGAAGGAGCTAGACGACTCTCTATCTTTTTTGGATCGATTAGGCGTTGAAAGATATCTTACTT
Organism: uncultured Erysipelotrichaceae bacterium; assembly: GCA_944325935.1. Classification (GTDB taxonomy): domain Bacteria; phylum Bacillota_I; class Bacilli_A; order Erysipelotrichales; family Erysipelotrichaceae; genus JAHHTG01. The sequence continues at coordinate 9,134 of CALVCF010000057.1, forward strand.
TATTGCCCGAAGCAATATGGGAAGACCAAGTTATGATCGATATGCGCTGTTGGCTACTATCTTATTTGGCTTGCCTGTGAAAAATGGAGCTTTGTTTGAAGATATTAAAAGTCTACGATTTCATCAATTAGGTTTTCTACTTCCTTCTTCTCGTAGGGAAGAACGCCAGAATCCAAAGATCTAATAGGCGAACTATCTGAAGAAAAACGGGTTTTCTCGATAAAATAGAAGGTATCTAAATAATGGAAAGAGTATTCAATTTTAAATGGCACATATTCGCTATCATTTAAAATATTATTTTCATGAATCAAAATATCAGCATTAATTGACAGATCCTTATACTTCCATCCTTCGCTTTTATATAATTCGGGCTGGTTGAATTTTAAAGGAAATTCGGCGACGTGATCATTATGGGTTATATTGATAAAAATGACATTGCCGGGAATAACTTTTGTAAAGGTATATGTTGGCTCGTCTTTAAATATAAGTAAACCGCGATGTACTCCGGACATAAAATATTGATCATCTTTAATCTTGGTATGGTATTCCGCATTTATTTGATCGATGTCTATATTGTCAATTCTAAACAGCCAAAAAGCATCATATAATATATATAACACTAAAAATAAACAAGCGAGCCTGATTACTATTTTGATAATTCTTTTTCTAATAAGGTTGAATTGCTGCATAACCGACGATCCAAGAAACATTAATCGTATAACGATAATTACAATCTCATTATATATAAATTTTGTAAATATGAGTATATATGATAAATTATCTGGTTCTTCCCTTTTCTAACATAGTAGAGTTTTGCGCGTAAATTAAAAAATCGATCTTTTTTAGACCGACTTTTTGTAAGTTATGATGTTGCTCTTTATTCGCAAGTCAAGCCTTCGCTTTCAGCTTGAGACTGCAACTGTTGTAAAGAGATATAATTAGGTATTGTGCCATCCTGGCTTGAAGGAATGATATTTTCGTTGACGAGCTCTTCCATATTGGCTTCTCGTAAATTGATGGTCGTCTTTTCAACGATATTGTCATCCTCGATCTTCCCTTCGTATGTCAAGCCGGCAATGCCTTCATATAGCTGGGCGATCGTGTTGAGCTGGGTATTGGCTTCATCCTCGGTGATCATCAAAAGTTCAAAGGGGACGATCGTTTCATGAGTGTAAACGACAACTTCATCACCTTCATATTCAAAGGTGCGTGTCTCATCGATCGTCTCATCTTTATAGGTGCAGACCATCGTTTCAAGCGCGTCTGTATCACTGCCGTTGCTAGTGCAGGCAAACAAACTGACAACTAGTGCCAAAAGGCTACATATACTTAGTATTTTACGCATTATTAGGCGCTACCTCCAATCTTTATCGGATTTATTTTGCCACTTTTTAGTCCTTTTTGGCAAGTTTATTCGTCTTGATAAAGAAGAAGAGGCCGAAGATGAACATGATGGCGATTGCGCCAACCCCAAGATTCATCGAATCCGTGAGCTGTGAAACAAAAGAGACGAGGAAGGTCCCTACAAAGGCGGCACCTTTTCCGCAAATATCATAGATGCCAAAATATTCACCGCTTTTTTCAGCAGGAATCAGTTTAGCGAAATATGAACGTGAAAGCGATTGGATCGCACCCTGGAAAAGACCGACAAAGAAGGCCAGGATCCAGAATTGATACTGTTCAGCTAAAGTGATCGCATATAGGGCGATGCATAAATAAGCGACGATGCAAATATATAAGAGCTTGTAATTTGGATATTTATGCGACATCTTGCCAAAGAAGATAGCGGCAGGAAAGGCTACGATCTGCGTTAAAAGCAGGGCCAGCAACAAGCTTGTCGTATCAAAGCCCAAGGCCGTGCCATAGGCCGTCGCCATATCGATGATCGTATAGACACCGTCAATAAAGAAGAAGAATGAGATCAAAAAGAACAGGATCTGTTTGTCTTGTTTCAGTTCTTTGAAGATATTGATTAAACGATGCCAGGTCCCTTTTGTCTTGGCGCTGTCGACATAATTGATCTGTTTATAACTTCTAAAAAGAGGGATCGTCAAAATGATCCACCAAAGGGCGATCAGTATAAATGCCAGCATCATAGCAGTATTCATACTGATGCCAAAGCTTTCATACATCAGCACCAGAACCAGAGAAGCGATAAAGGGAATACAAGAGCCAATATAGCCATAGGCATAGCCTCTTGATGAGACTTCGTCCATTCTTTCTTTAGTCGTAACATCAGTCAGCATGGAATCATAGAAGACCAGCGATAGCTGATAGGCGCTTTTAGCAATTACAAACAACAGTAAAAACCAAAGCCATGACTGCATAATGCCAAGGCCAACACAACCGATGGCGCCCACTAAAACGGCGATCATAAAGAAGATCTTCTTACGTCCCTTGGCGTCGCTGGAGGTACCTAAGATCGGCCCTAAAAAGGCGACGATCAAAGTAGAGGCACTTGTGGCGTAGCCCCAATAGGCCAAATAATCAACCTCGCTTACACCACCGGCGTCGGCCAGTGCATTGAAGTAGATAGGCATGATCGTCGAAACCAACAGCGTAAAGGCGCTATTGGCGACATCATAGAGTACCCACTTCTTTTCAAGCGTATTTAATTTAAACTTCATATTCTTTCTCCCTATCTATATCTAATACCGGAATATCGCGATAGCCTTCTTGATATTCAAAGGTATGGTCAAAGTATGGATCGAGTTCACCCTGCCCGTTGAGGTAGGCGATTATGTTTTCAGCTAAGTTTTCATATAAGGGCGCGGCTTTTTCCATATATTTGTACATGCGAAGGTTAGAATCTTCACACATTGGATTGGGCTTTAAAGAGATGAACTGTTTGTCAAAAGGCTTATTTCCAGCCACCATCTTGATCAAACCTAGTAATGTATTGCGCTTTATTTTGCCAGGGGCAACGATCAATCTTAAATAGAAACGCATTTGTTTAACACTGGAATAAAGATCTTTAGCGCTCAATTTATAAAGGGGAGCCAGGATCTTGGCACCTTCTTTTGAAAGTTTTAGATGTGAACCGGTGTTATAACTAAGGGGGTCTTTAAGATCAAGTTCCATGAGATAGCGATCAAATTCCATCTCGATCTCGGTATGTGAGATATGTGAGTGTTTGATCTTAGCTTCGACGTAGCTGTGTTCGTTATAGTCTAACAGGTAATGGCTGACAAAACCCAAAAGATATGACAAGAGAAAGGCGTTGTCGGCCTTGTCTTTATTATTGGCGTAGACCTGACGAGCATGTTTAAAAAATGAGCTGGCCGTCATATCGTGCAAAGCATAACCGGTGCGGTTGACTTTATTGTGATGATAGGGCTCATTGTAAAATAAGATATCAGGGCCGTGTGACCCCAATAAATAAGCGCTGCGATTTTGATTGATCAGCTCTTTGATATGGGGCTTTATTAAAGATAATACTTCGTTGGCGAAGTGATAATGGGCATAACTTGCTGGCATAGATCTCCTCTTTTCTTTACTTATATTAACACTACCAGCTTCATAAATGTAAAATCGAAGTTAAATTACTGTGATATTTTGCTCAATTTCCATTTTTTCCACGAGCTCTTCTTTAATATTCGTAAAGATAGCAGCGAAGTAACAATGCC
>CALVCF010000058.1 GCA_944325935.1 uncultured Erysipelotrichaceae bacterium
ATATACTAAATTATGGAAATTCAAAATAAAAGTAAGAAATACTATTCATCAGCTCATCTTGTATATAGTTGTCAATACCATGTGATCTTTTGTCCAAAATACAGAAGAAAAATATTAAAAGATGGTATTGATACAAGAATGAAAGAATTGGTGTTAGAAATTGCAAATGATTGTGATTTTAAGATCTTAGATATGGAAGTAATGCCAGATCATGTGCATCTTTTAATAGACTGTAATCCAAGATACGGAATTTTAAATTGCGTTAAGCATATTAAACAAGTAACTTCTCATGTTTTAAAAAAGGAATTTCCCATTATCAAAAGTAAGATTCCAACATTATGGACAAGATCTTCTTTTATATCATCGGTTGGAGCAGTATCCTTAGAAACAGTTAAACAGTATATCGAAGATCAGAAAGGAAAATAAATGAGATGTAGAACAAACAGTTATATTATTACCATAAGGCTTAATACCAAAAAGGAAGATGAAATTATCCTTGATAAGCGTTTCCGTATCGGTTGTCACATTTATAATGTCTTGATCAAGCACGCCATAGGCTGTCTTAATCAATTAGAAAGAGATAAAGCTTATTACCATTACTTAAATAGACTCAACAAAGATAAGAAGAATAAAGATATTTTAAAAAAACTGAATGACATAAGGATGAACCATGGTCTATCGGAATATCAATTTCACTCTTATGTTGTCAAACAGAAAAAGATGTATTCTAAAAACATCGATATCAATACTGCCCAAAAGATTGCAACAAGAGCGTGGTCGGCAGTTTCTTCTTATCTATTTAAAGACGGCGAAGAAATACATTTTAAAAAGAGTATAAAATTCAGCTCACTTGAAGGTAAAGATAATATTATGGGCATAATGTTTAAAGGCTCATATATTAAATTTAAGGGTTTAACTATCCCCTTGAAATATAAAAAGAATGATGAATATATCCATAGAGCTTTAAATGATCGGGTTAAATATGTTCGAATAATCAGAAAAAGACATAAAAGCAAATGGCGATATTACGCTCAACTCATTTTAGAAGGAAAACCTCCTAAACTTCCGGAATATTCATTATCAGAAGATATTACCGGAATTGACATCGGGCCTTCAACAATAGCTTTAGTAAACAGTGATAAAGCTGAATTGTTGGAATTGGCTTCTAATATCGAAAAGGTTGAAAACGAAATAAGAATCTTAAATAGAAAATCAGATCGGCAAAGAAGGATTAACAATCCTAACAATTATAATAAAGACGGCACTGTTAAAAAAGGACATAGAAAATGGTTTTTATCTAAAGGATTAAAGAAAACATATTCTAAATTATCTTACATATATCAAAAAAGAGCCGATCAGTTAAGACAATCTCACTTCATGTTGGCAAACCACATCTTAAAAGAATATGGAACTGATTTTATCGTTGAAGACATGCAATGGTCGGCTTTAGCTAAAAAGGCTAAAGAAACCAAAAAGAATAAAAATGGTAAATTTCAATCCAAGAAAAGGTATAGTAAATCAATAGCCAATCACGCTCCTTCATTATTTTTAGAAATTCTTGATAATAAGCTTGGCTACATCAACAAAAGCTTAATGAAGGTCGATACCTTTAAAACCAGAGCTACACAATTTGATCATATCAGCGGTGAATATACTAAACACGATTTAAAAGAAAGAATGATCAATATGTCTGATGGAAGCTTAATTCAAAGGGATCTTCATTCAGCCTTTAATTTAAAACATCTTATTATTTATCAGACAAAAGATAAAGAAGAATATGATTATGATATAGATTCGATGAATAAAAACTACAATCAATTCTTATTAAACCATAATGAATGTATTAATAGATTATTAGAACAAAAGAAAAAAAGAAAGAAAATCCTTTCCTCTATGATTTAAAAAAACAAATAAGGTTTTAGACTCAAACCTATATGGTCAAATCTCTCGAAGGAGAGTAAAGATCTGTTCTGCCATATAAATCGTTCTATCTCTGAATGTGGATATATCTTGATCCTTTATGGTCTTGAGCTATAAACGGTTAAGTGAAGCCTTAATAACATTCAGATCAAGGATAGAACCTCCCACCTCTTTGAGGTTTGGAGAGCAGTCAGAAATTCTGAGCCTGAGATCGAAAAGAAGGGAACGTTGGCTTCACCTGCTACCGCCTTAGCCAGCATGGTCTTACCAGTGCCCGGCGGCCCCACCAGCAAGATTCCCTTGGGGATCTTGGCGCCGATATCTTGATAGATCTGAGGATCATGAAGATAGTCGACGATCTCCTTCAGATTATCTTTGGCCTCATCTTCGCCCGCAACATCTCTAAAACGAATACCTTGTGACGACTTGACATAGACCTTGGCATTGGATTTGCCAAAGCCTCCCATGCCACCGCCAAAAGTCATGGCATTGGCAGCTCCGCTTTTCTTGATCTTGTGCGACATATATTGGCCCAAAGCCACGAAAATAACGATCGGGATGATCCACGACAACAAAAGCGAGATCCATGGATTAGCTTGTTCAATAATCGTGCCTGTAAAATCGACATCGCTGTCTAAAAGCCTTTGGGTGAGATCGGGATCGCTGACCATCGCCGTCTCATAGATCTTATCGTCACTTGTAAAAAGGATCGCATTTCTTTCTTGGTCGAGCTGTACAGCGTCGATCGATCGATCGCTTATCATTCCTACAAAGGTATTATAGTCAACTTCCGTGATCTGTCTTTTAGCTAAATAGGGGCTGATAAATAGATTGATCACTAAAAGGATCGCAATTACTATCATATAGTAATAAAGCATACTATGCTTAGGTTTATTAGTATCGGTCATCTTAAAACACTCCTTTAGAATATTTTATGATCTCTTATTATTAAGAAACAATTCACAATGTGCATAACGCGTCGTGACAGTTTATCTATTTTGTCAGAATATGCACGATCGTTTCCACCGTCTGCCTTTCACTGGTCTTGCTGTTGGCTAGATTAAGAAAGGAGCCTAAGATCCCTAAGGCTTGATAGTCAAGCCAAGAGGCGAGTTCTTCAACTCGGAGATCGACTTTGACGGTGCCATTACTTATAAGGTGCATTAACCAATCTTTGATCACCATGATTATTTTGGTTTGATTGCGCACGCGATAGGGCGAATCAAAAACCTTGCGAAAGATATCGTAATTTTTAGTGATCTTCTGATATAGATAAGTCAAAGCTTCCTCTATTGTTGCGGCCTGCATCATTTCTTTGGCAATATCTTCACTTGCCACTTCGATACAATAGGCAATCAGGTCGCTGATATCTTCAAAATGATAGTAAAAACTCTGGCGGGCAATGCCGACACTTTCGCAGATGTTCTTGACCGAGATCTTGCTAAGATCCTTCTTGCGGACCAGTTCGGCAAAGCTTTTAGCGATATCATCCTTCGTCTGATGTTTGATCATTGATCTTCTCCACTGTCGCTTCTAAAGCCATCAGCTTATCGGCCTTGGCAATTGTCACCAAGATATTCTCATAAGTGAAACTATCGCCGATTTTAGGCATATCGCCCAAATTTTCGATGATCCAGCCGTTGACAGTCGCCACATCGGAATCTTCGTCTAATTTCAGGTTGAAGAATTCCATGAATTCCTCAATCGGCATCGCACAGTTGACGCGATAGGTATTATCATGGATCTTTTCGATATTCGTGACTTCTTCATCGCTCTCATCCCATATTTCACCTACAAGCTCTTCCAAAATATCTTCCATTGTCACAAGGCCCATCGTCTCCCCATATTCGTTGACGATGATCACTAGATGGTTATGGTTGTTTTGCATGTCCTTGAAAAGATCATTTAAATGCGTACTTTCGATCGCAAAATAGGGCTCAAAGATAATATCCGAGAGCTTGAAATCCGGATCGTGGTAATTCAAAAGGAAATCGCGGGCATGGATTATCCCGACGATATCGTCAAGATCTTTATGGTAAACCGGCAAACGCGAATATTCTTCATTTTTAATTATGTTTAAAATCTCCTCATTAGTCATGGTATCTTTGACCATGACCATATTTTTGCGCGGATTCATAACATCTTCGGCACATAAGTCATCTAAGCGAAAGACGTTTTTAATGTAGTTGATATCGTCATTATCGATGCTGCCTTCATCTTTAGAGGCATCTAACATCAACACGATATCTTCTTCTGACACGTGTTCCTCTTTTTCGTGAGGATCGACCCCAAAAAGCCGCAAGACCAAATTGGTCGAGACGCTCAAGAACCAGATAATGGGTTTTAAGATAGTGGCTAAAAAAGTGATAAGGCCGCATACAAGCTCCGCCAAGCGCTCTTTATGTTTCATCGCCAAACGCTTAGGGACAAGTTCACCCAAGACCAGCGTAAAATAAGAAAGGATCAGGGTGATCAAGATGACCGCCACCGTATCTACCAGCATGATGCTGCTTTCATCGACATTGAAACTTGTAACGATCAAGCTCGTTAAACTGTCGGCAAAATTATCAGCCGCAAAAGCCGATCCTAAAAAGCCCGCCAGCGTAATACCGATCTGGATCGTCGACAAAAACTGAGTCGGCTCTTCGATCATTTTCAGCATCTTCTTGGCTTTTTTATCGCCATCTTCCGCCTTCGCCTTGACCTTTTTTTCATTCAAAGAGATCACCGCGATCTCAGTAGCGGCGAAAAACGCATTAATAAGTATTAAAACAAACTGTAATATCAATTGTGAAACCATAAATTACCTCCTTTGAAACTTGATTATTTCGCTCTCTTTAATTCAACAAGGTCAAGTCCCAATATTGAGGCATATTTCTAACTATGCGGCTACTTCGGCCCAACGGGTCCACAAAATCAACTCCTTTACAAATATAGCTCTATGATAGCAGAAAATAGAATTCATGCAAGTTCAGGCATAAGACCTAAATATCAACCTGCCCGATCTTTAGTTCATCACTTGCTAAAAAGCCAAAGGTACCAACCCCTTTGGTT
>CALVCF010000059.1 GCA_944325935.1 uncultured Erysipelotrichaceae bacterium
CGAAAAAGAGGGCTTTATCAAATATCTTCTTACGTGAAGATAAGTGATAAGACCTCTTTTATTAACCCTATATAACTTTAGAGGATATTTTCTGAAAACCCTACATAAGTTTACTTAAGGATAAAAAACGCAAGAGATCTTCCTGCATTTTATCTGTTTAAACTGTCAGCGCTATCACCATTCTCTAGTCAGATCTTTATCATTAGCTCCGAGATTGATGGTGGGGGCTAAAGCCTTGTCGAGCTGTCCTTCTAAAGTGAAAGTCTTATCTTTAGTTTTGATGACGACGCGATCGGGAACGCTATTATAGGCTCCTTTGATCGCAAATTCTTCTATTTCAGGCTCATCATAGGTCTTACATTCATCACTTAAAAGATCATAGACATAAAGTTTTTCTTTATCCTCGCTTAAAAGATATAAACATTCATCATAAAGATAGGCTCCTTCTAAGGCGACATGAATATCTTCGCCTTCATATTGTAAAGGCGTCAATGCACCGATCGTTTTATCTTGATGATCGACCTTGGCTTTAGCTACCTTTTGATCGTTGGCGCTATCTAATAAGAAAACCATTTCTTCCTGCCCATTACTTCCTATTGCCCCATATCTAAAGAAGCTGTAATAGGGGTGCGCGCTTTTTCTTTCTTGGCCATCCTGATTGACAGTCTTGCCGCTTTCTAGCGTGAAATAGAAGCTAAGTCCGCCGCAGGTCGTAAAGGGTGTCGTATCATCGTAGATCCCGATATCGACGATCCTTTCCTTAAAGCTGACCGTTTGGATATTCTCTGCCTTTAGATCGCCCTTATCATCTCTGCCAAGTTCAAAAAGTGCGGCACTGCCGTTTTTGTCGAGGAGAGCGAAATAGTCTCTACCCCCGCAATCGCTCATCCAAGTTAGAGAAGTCCCTTCATTAAGACCTTCGACTTTTCCTAATTCTTCACCTTCTTTAGAAGTCAAGACGACCTCGCCTTCTTTGATGGCGACCTTAGTACCGCCGGTGTTATCACTTGAGGTGATCTCTTCTTTAAGCGCGCTGGGGATATTGCCTTTGGCGGTCTCATCTTCTTTAAAGGGGATATAAGTATCTTGATCATCGCCAACGATCGCCTCTGCTTTGCCGTATAGATCTTCACTTTCATAGTGATAGACTTTATTGTCAAAGGCGATGACAGAATCGGTAATGATAGTAAAGGCTAGGTCAGAACCATCGTCCATCTTGAGTTCAAAACTGACAAGACAGCCCTCGATCATTTCAGTTTCGTCTTTAAGTTCCAGACCTTTATATAGCTCATAGACTTCCTTGGCATCTTCATAGCTCAGCTCTTCTTTTTCAGCGTTTCCATAACAGGCGGTAAAGCTATGACCGCTTTGTGCTAGATTGGCTTCCTTTGTTTTTTCGCAGGCAGCCAGTGCTAAAAATAAAGCCCCCACTACTAATAAACTGCATAATTTTTTCATAAGTTAGTCTCCTTTTTTCATTTATTGATATCGCTTAAAAGATGATGTCTTCTAAGCCGAGCGTTTTACTTTCTGTTTTAAAACAGCAATTTGCGGATCTTGATATTGGCGATATAGAGGCTTGATAAAAAGGATGAAGCCACGACGATATACAAAAGGAAGATGAGAAGGGTCAAGAGCGTATCGCCTGACAGGACTAGTTGATAATTGGCGATGACACTTTCGACGCCGAGGCCATCATAACTGATCGCTGCGGTGGCATTGTTAATTAATTCATCTCCATAGAGTTTCTCAAAGCCCCTACCCAAAAGATAGCTAAGGGCAAAGCCGGGTAAAGCGATGAGTAAGAGTTCTAGGATATTGAGTATGATGAGCTTGATCTTTCTTTCGCCCATCGCTAAAAGGACACCAAACTCATAGCGCTTGCCATGGGCGAAGATAAAACTGAGAACACTTAAAACAAGGGTAATAAGGATCAAGAATACGATCACGACCGTCTTGGCAAGCCGGTTCAAATTATCAAGGGGCTCACTGACTCTAAGAGCTAATCCGGCATTGGTCTCATATTCAAAGACATTACGGAAGATAGGGGTAAACTCTAAAAGGTGGGTCATCTGATCGTTGTAGTTAGAATCTGAAAGAGTGATGTTGATCTTGTCGAGTGAGGGATAATAGGCGAAATCATCAAAGTGTGCCCTGAAGTTTTCATAGGGGATGATTAAATTCAGCATATCGTATGGATCATAGTAGACTTTATCGTTATAGCTGAAAGTTCCAATGATGGTGTAGCTTACATTTTTTTCACCCATTTCTAAGACAAGCGTATCATTGACCTTTAAAGCCTCGCCACTAATATAAAAAGTATCTTCGGGTATGAGGATGACGCTTGCGCCTTCTTTTAATTCTTCGCTTGTAAAGAAGCGCCCGGACTTTAGGATGATCACTTCATCGTCGATCTCCTTCATCGCCTTTTCTTTGATCGAAGTCAGACGAAGCAGACTAGCTCTATCCGTTTCCTTATAGACGACATCCTTTAGATCGACATAGGTATCATAGCGCAGGTCATAGTAGCGAAAGATATCCGTGTATTTATCCAAAAGATCCAAGACGAATACATCATCTTTTGCATCGTTATTGACGCCCTTGATCGCGATATCTAAAGCCATGCGCGTCATAAAATCCTTTTTGATCAGATCACTCGAAGCACTGATCGACAAAGAGGTATAGAGAAAGCTGCCCAAAACAGTGATCGTTAAAAGCAGGACAAGGCTTTTGAAGGGATGAGCAAAGATGTCGATCAAAAGGCGCTTGATAAAGTTCATGATGCTAAGACGAAGCGTTTTAAGGATTGGTCTAAAAAGACAGCAATATCGGCATTAGCGGAAACGTTTTGGGAGTGGGTGACGACGATAACACACTTTTGATGGACATGAGCCAATTTTTGGAAGAGCTTGATGATCGTCTCGCTCGTATTTTCATCGAGGTTGCCCGTGGGCTCATCGGCTAAGATGACCTCACTGTCGCAAGCCAAGGCTCTGGCGATCGCCACTCTTTGTCTTTCCCCGCCGGATAAGGTCTTTACCTTTTGGGCATAAGTCCTGTTGTCAAGGCCGACTTCCATTAGGCTGTTGATCGCTTTTAATTTATCAGCTTTTAAGCCATGGATGCTCATGGCTAAAAGGACGTTGTCTAAAGCGCTCATATAGGGAATTAGATTATATTCCTGAAAGATGAAGGTCACACATTCCCTTAAATACTTGCCCTCATTCATCTTGGCAATATCTTGCCCTTTATATAAGATAGCTCCTTTTTGCGCCTTTTCTAGTCCTCCTAAAAGGGCGAGGAAGGTCGTCTTGCCACTGCCGCTTTCGCCGACTAGGGCATAGAAATGTCCTTTTTGGAAATTGATCGAACATCCCTTAAAAAGCTCGCGCTTGTCATAGGCAAAGGAAACGTTTTGAGCACTTAAAATATACATGTAAAGACACCTCCTCTTACATCAAAAGGTCACGTAATTTATGTGATACGCTGTTGGATGAAATGATCAATGTCAAGACAAGACAGATGATCAAAGCGCCAAGGGCAATTAAGATGATCGGTAGATAGTTTATATCGGCGATATCGTATGAGCCAAGTAAAGACAAGATGGTGTTTCCCACAAAATAGCTGGCGATAAGTGATACGATCAGCGCCAACAAGCAGATAAGGAAGACCTCAAGCACCAAGACCATGACCATGTTTTTCTTTTTCTCGCCCATTGCCAAGAAGAGTGCCAGATTCTTTTTTTGCCCGCTAATGAATAGATAGATCATCAAATAGATCAAGATGAGGGTAGAGACTGAGCCAAAGACGCCGATATATAAAGCCATGGAAGCTGCGTTGTCTAAGGGCCCCTTGAGTTCTTGGTATTCGCTGTCGGCAACTCTGGTAAAATAGTTGTCGCCTAAGGTCGTTTCACGCATTTCAGCAAACTCTTTTGAGATGATGTCGCCCCCTTCAAAAGAGTTGAGTTTAAAAATGATGCAGTCTATACGGTACTTATTTAGATTTTTAATCCCATTGTCAGTGATCTCGATGCCACTGCTGCTCGCTTTTTCATACATTGTCTCATAATCATCAATGATCTTCATAAATGTCTTTTGAGGAATATAAGAACGGGTATACATGAGCTCACTGGCAGTGCCATCTAACAATTCACTGTACCAAGCGTTATTATGAATTGCTTCGCCATCATATGTTCCAATGACTTCAAACTGATAATCTTTGTGGTCGATCATATTTTGACCCTCATATTTATCTTCGCTATTTAAAAATAAGCTCAAACCAAAGTCAATGACATCGCCTACTTGGACTCTTTCGCCATTTGGATAAGTACAGCGATAATCTAGCACGATGACGTTAGCCCCTTCATCTATTTCTTCTTGCATAAAGGAGCGTCCGTCTTTAAGTGTAGGTTCGATGAAGCTTCCAAACACAGATACATCTTTATCATCAATAGCTGCAAATAGGAGGTAAGCTGTATAATCTATATAAAAAGCGACTTTTGGCTGATCTAGTTCGGTACTCAATAAATTAGAACCGCTGTCAACCACTACTAAGACATCATCGACAAAATCATAATCACCGGCCTTTTCAGCATAAGAAAATAAGGCTTCATTAAACCTGTCGATCCTTTCGACATCTTCGCTGTAACTGTATTCAGCTTCTTGATCTAAGACAATTGCCATCGCATTATTTAAAGAAGCGATGATACCATTTTTAATATTATTCACTCCTTGACTTACAAAAAGTGTCGATATGATCAAAGTAAAAGACAAGATCATGGTGATAAAAAGCCAAAAGCTGCGGCCTTTTTCACCAAATATAGCCAGAACTGCTCTTTTGAATTTTGACATACTTCTTCCCTCTTTTTAAACAATTATAATATATATATATATATATATCTATAGATACCGCAAAAGATATTACTATTTGTTTCAACAAACAACACTAGTAATATCTTATTCTGTATCTCTAATTACATTATATAGGATAGTGCTATGCATCTAAGTGATAAGTTGACAATCAATCAGAAAGAATTATTTAGTTGATCAATTTATCCCCTTTGATCACGAAGTTCATGTCTCTAGTAGTGCTACTTGGTGTCATTTTATAAGATATAACGACAACCAACTCACCGTTAGGATTCGTATTTCCGGCTGCACCGCTAGTAAATTCACCTACAATGCGAGCGCCGGAATTCGTTGAACTTGTAATGATTGCCGATTCTCTCTTGTATGTAATTGTCGTTTTACCGGCGTTGTTTGTTTCATTGCACGTAATTCTGATTCTAATAGTATTACTACCGATCGTTGCTGTTTTGTAGTAATAAAGAGTAGTTATTGGCGGTGCCTTTGGTTCGACTTCTTGAGCAGATACAGGGCATAACCCGATCGCCAACAATAAAACTAATACTGATAATAAGGTTTTTACTCGTTTCGTGATTTGACCTTTCTAACCGTTATAGACGATGATTTGAGTGAATGTTGCACCAGCATTTTTAAATTGCTTTAAAGTAGTATAATTTGTCGTTCGGTCAGGATCGTTGATATAGAACGTATCGGAACTTGTATTGTATCCTTTAGCTAATACATAATGCGAACCACCGTTACTTAAGCGCATCCCGACGATAACTGGCCTGCCATTATTGACATTATTGATAATAGTTGATTCTAAATAAGAATCTGTCACGCCCGATGATTTATAGAGATATACAGTCATCCCCAATTTAGTAGCTGCTTGATACCACATCAAAGGACAAGCTGAAGAACCAAGAGTAGAATTGATCTGGGCTGGCGTTTTGCTTTGGCCTTTTAAATAGTTGTAAGCCATCGTGACTGATGTCAAAGCGCAGCCAGATTTTTTGATAGTATCTCCACATGTTTGCATGATGTTAGAATAGTCGTTTTGATAGTATTTGCTTACATACAGAGTGGAAGAAGCTCTTTTAGGACTAGGACTTTGTAATTCAGCTAAATACTCTTCGCTGATGTAGTCTGCCCCTCCTGTTTGAGCGATCTCATTACATTCAGCACAACCGACATCTTTTTCTGTATCAGCCAAAGCAACACTTGAAAACAACATCAATAACGCTAAAGCAGAAATAAACAATTTCTTGAATTTCATATTCTATCCTCCTTTAAAAATCAATCAATTAGAAAGAATAGTGTCTCCGTTTTTGTACCTTGCAGTCATAGCATGAACATCCTTTCGTCTTACCTACAATTTCTCCCACATGGATCTGAAACTCCACAAAGTGAAATATCAGCTCCCTCATCGCAGATCTCGATTACTTCACCGCTTTCAAGTTCAATAAAGAAACAGTTTTCTTTCTCTTCTTCAGCAGTGATTGCACTACAAGTGATTACTAGTAATGCACATAAGGCAATAATGATCTTTTTCATGATTTTATCTCCCTTTATTTCTGATTTCAGTGTAGCGAATTAAAATATAGAAGTAAAATTTATCTGTCCTCATTTTCAAAAAAATAGTTAAAAAGGCTCATTTTTGATTCAAGTTTGATTCGATTGGACAGAAATATATGCAGAAAATTAGAGTTTTACAATAAGAAAG
>CALVCF010000060.1 GCA_944325935.1 uncultured Erysipelotrichaceae bacterium
ATACGGGAGTAGCGCTATATGCATCGATCTTTTCTTTTATTATTGCAGTCATTAATTTCTTTGCGATCTATACCTTTGCCAATCAACTGATGTGGGGCTTAGTCGAATCCGTGCTCTTAACATGGCTTATTACGATCGTGCTGACTTTTATGAGCTTCAATATGATTACCGATGTTCATGATATAGGAAAAAGCAATCTTTTTATAGGCATTGCCTTTGTTGATATTCTTATATTCGCACTCTTGGAGTATTTGTTGGGATTGTTTTTATACAGTCATGCCTTCTCGATGTTTTTGGTGAGTATCATAGTTTGCGTGCCATTTTACTGGATCTTAGTTAGCCAAATAATTGCTGATAAAGGAAAAAGACAGATCTATTTTGATATCAAAAGTAAAATGGAAGACAATTATCTGCAACTTTTTCTATTTATTTGTCTATCATGTGTTGCGATATTGCTGACAAGATGGAACGATATTGAGATCATGAGCATTATCGATATCAGTGTCCTGGTCTCTTTGTCGATCGTCTTTTTATCAAGCTCTTTGATAAAAGTGATCCACCAAAAGATCCAGACCAATCTAGAAGATAATGCCAAGCTCAACAGTAACAATCAGGAACTTCTTAAACAATATCCCCTCGAAAATGTTTTAAAGGTCAATAATAGTCAAAAGGTCGCTATTAGTATTCTGTACTTAAAGGGTGAGAATGAAAAATGGAAGTTTAAGATCGATGATCATGAGGATAAGTATTATGATTTGCCCGAACAGATCAAAACATATTCCAAGGAATTATTCACTTCACACGAATCTTCTAATGTCTATAATAGCTTGATGATCCGTTTGGATGATGTTGTTATAGACAAGGGCGAAGTGAGACTGACAACCTCAAGGACTTTTTATTATGATCTATTAGTCACAAACCGGGCTTGTGACTATCGCTTAAGCAATGATAAAAGTGTCAGGGAGATCTATGAGCCAGGACCTTATCTTCGCTATTTGAAGGAATCAAAACTTTCGAATCATTTAGGTTTTAACGGGTTGATCGTTACTAAGGATAACTACATTCCTTTAATACTTAGAAGCGAAAACGTCTCCATTGGGAAAAGAAAACTCAGTCCCAGTATTGCGGCTTCTTTAAAAGTGAAATATGCAGTTGATGATCATGACCATAAGTTTAAAGAAAACTTATTGGCTAATGCTATCATACGAGAAATCGGTGATGAACTAAACCTTGGATCTGACAAGGAGGAAGTTTTAAAAGTATTAGGTTTGAGCGAAGAAGATGTATTAGATGGTATCTTTTGTTTCTATCGCGATCTTGAAGAGTGCGGTAAACCGCAATTCTTGTTTTGTCTAAATACCGGCATCACAAAAAAAGACCTAGAAGATCATTTCTATGCCAAAGGTAGCAGCCAAAAACAGGAAACAAAAGAGATGAAAAAAGATGGAAAAGAGATCGTTTTTATTAATACCAATGATCTAAATCACATTAAGATCGATGTATCTAAGGAGTGTTCCATTACGATCAACAACAAAGAATATCGCATGGATGTCTCGGCAATGGGATCGTTATGCCTGTGCGTGGAGACAATAGAGAATAAATTGTGAAATAATGTTTTGAATAGTATAGGCAAGCGAATAGATAACCTCAATAACGCGAATGAAACATAAATTATAAAATCAAACTCTAATTTCGTATATGATTTTGTGGCTGCTGTTTTAATCAATATAGGGTCTAATTCCCCGCCGCTTGCGAAGCAAGTGAGATAGACATTGTAGTAGTTCTGTCTCATGGCTCTGCGCCGGTAGTTTATTTTTTTGTTCCCAATAAATATCATATACACAACATTCCTTGTGTGCTAAAAGTTCAATAGCCCACAATGGTAAATTCAACAGCCAATCTTCTTCCTTATAGTCTGCCATGGATATCCGGATCGATAGCTGAGACCGGAACTTATCTCGGAATACTTTCAAACTCTTGGCTTGGTGATTAACCTCAGCTTTGACCTCGACTGGAATTATATCTTTGCCATTATCGATGGCAAAATCCACTTCTGCGGTTCCACGATCTGCAGTCCAATAGTAGATGTCCAATCCTTTGATCGCTTTTAATCGCTGCAGGACATATTGCTTTGTCAATGCGCCCTTAAACTCTTTGAACAAGCCATTCCCATCTAGCAACACATCCTGCCGGAGTCCAACCATACAAGACAAGAGACCCACATCCAGCAAAAACAGCTTGGACGCTTTTTGATCTTCGTATGCTTTTAGTGGCAAGCTGGGCCAGGATGTTGTTCCAAAGCATCCGAATACGGGGCATAGTCTTGTTAGGCGCGTGTTTGGAAAAATCCTGCTCGTAAGCAGTCAGAATTCGCTGTTGAATTTCTCGCACCTCGTTGAAGTCATGATTGTTCACAAAAGATTGGACAACTTCCGGCATGCCGCCCACATAGTAGTACTGCTTCAAAAGATTGGAATAATCCCGCTTGAACATGGTAGCCATATCAAAATCGCGCTGGTTCAAAAGCTCTACATAAATTGCGCATTCGTTCGTTGTTGTCAAAGTTGATATAAACAACAGATTCATATTCAGCGGCGCCGAACGCCTTCATGAGCCAAGTTTTTTCCACCTGACGGGTTCCGCGGATAACTAGCGGCTAGCGATGTTTTTTAGCCCTCCATTTTTGAAGCTGCTCCATGACAGCTCGATACATTCTATCAACCCTTAAAAATCCTAACTGTGTTATACCACATATCTTAAAAAAATCAAACGACTTTAAGGTAATAAACACATTTTATAAAGCGACTAATGGGTAGGCGGATCAAGTTCTTTAAAGAATTATTAATAATCAAATCCAATAAAAGAAGTTTAGTATATAAATTAAATCATGTCTTTACAAAAGAATAGCTAATATAAGCGCGAGAAGTAATTAAAAATAGTAACGATAGATATAAAATCCCGAAATCGAGATTAAATTAATAAAGTTATATAAAAATACCGAAATCGGGATTTTATTGATTATTCTTCTAGGTTTTGCTATATTTTAGTTGAGGTGAACGGCTATGGTAATACGTAAAGCTTATTTAGAAAAACTTATCTCATGGAAAGATCAGGACATCATCAAAGTCATTACCGGAATCAGGCGATGTGGAAAATCAACATTATTGAAACAGTTTCAAAATTATTTAAATACTAATGGAGTGACTAAGGAACAGATTATCTCAATCAATTTTGAAGATTTAGCATTTGAAGATCTATTAGATTACAGATCTTTATATCAATATGTAAAAAGCCATCTTCTGCCAGACCAAAAAATGTATGTTTTTTTAGACGAAATTCAAAAGGTTGCCAGTTTTGAAAAAGCAGTTGATAGTTTATATATCCAAAAAAATGTTGATATTTATATCACTGGTTCAAATGCATATATGCTTTCTTCTGATTTATCTACTCTTTTATCAGGCCGTTATATTGAAATTTCGATGCTCCCTTTATCCTTTAAAGAAGTTTATGAAGAAAAGGGAGGAGATAAAGAAGAAACTTTTAGGCAATATCTAAAATACGGAGGTTTCCCTTATTTGAAAACTGTATCATTGGATGAGGAACAAATTAATACGTATTTAGAAGGTATTTATAATACAGTCATCATAAAAGATATAGAGGAAAGAGAAAACAGGAAAAATCAGGATCCAAACAAAAGAAGAATTACGGATATTGTCCTTTTAAAGTCGATCGCCAGGTATCTGGCAAGTACCATCGGCAGCATCGTCTCCGTCAAAAATGTGACTGGATACCTGACTTCAAGCGGCAGGAAAGTATCGCCATCGACCGTAGATGATTATATGGAAGCTTTGCATGAAGCATTTATCTTCTACCCCGTGGAGCGTTTTGATATATCAGGGAAAAAGGTTCTAAAAACATTGAATAAATGGTATATCGTCGACCTTGCGCTAAGAGACTACATGGTTCCCAAGAAAACATATGATCTAGGTTTTTCATTAGAAAATATCGTCTATTTCGAATTGATTCGCAGAGGATATCGCGTAAGTATAGGTAAATTAGGATCGGCAGAAGTTGATTTTGTTGCTCAAAAGAAGGGCGAGATAATCTATTATCAGGTATCAGCAAGTATGATTGATCAGACAACATTTGAAAGAGAGTTAGCTCCATTGAGATCTATTAAAGACAACTATAAAAAAATAGTTTTGACGCTGGATAAATTTAGTCAAGGAAATTATGAGGGAATCGAAGTAGTTAATGTGATCGATTGGCTCTTAGAGGAATGAGATGGCAAGTGATAAAGATCATGTCAAATTATATTTATACCGCACCTTTCTATTCAAAAACAGTCTTGGATAATAAAAGTTAAGCTAAAAATATGTAATTAGTATTAAAAACTCCCCATAAAAATCTGCATAGTTTTATTGAAACTCCCCATAAAAATCTGTAATATATTTATATGGGAATACTATTTAAAAGAAAGATCGAAAATGAATTTATTCGCTGGAAAGAATCGCTAAAGATCAAGAAACGTGCCTTGGTTGTCAAAGGTCTAAGGCAGATTGGCAAGACGACATCGGTATTAGAATTTGCGCAAGCTAATTACGAAAATGTTGTCTATATTAATTTTGTCGATCAAAAATCAGTCAAAGAAGTGTTTGACAATGACTTTGTTGTGGATAATTTGATTAGGGATCTATCAGCTATTCTGCCAGATAGTCGGTTTATTGAAAACAGGACTGTTATTATTTTTGATGAGATCCAAGAGTGCACTAATGCCAGATCTTCTATCAAAGCCTTCATGTTGGATGGGCGCTTTGATATTATTGCTACCGGCTCCTTGCTAGGATTAAGAGGCTACAACAAGAAAGATTCAAGAGGTGTACCCGTAGGTTTTGAAACCACGGTAAATATGTACCCTATGGATTTTGAAGAATATCTTTGGGCCAAAGGCATTGAGAACCGAACTATAGAATATCTTAAAGATTGTTTTAAAACTAAACAGAAAGTATCTGAAATAGTAAATAAAACGATGCTTGGATATTTCAAAGAATATCTTTGTGTTGGTGGTATGCCGGATGCCGTAAATACTTTTTTAGCGACACATGATATGAATCAAGTACGCCAGGTTCAAAGGGACATACTAGAGAATTACCATGATTATTTTGGAAAGCATCTCAATAAAGACGAAAAAGATGTCAAAAATAAGACTGAGGCTATAAAAATAACGGAAGTTTATAATTCTATTCCCCGCCAATTAGCTAAAGAAAACAAAAAATTTATGTACAGAGAAATAAATGCGAAAGCAACCGCTAGAGAGTATCGAAACGCAATAACCTGGCTTGAGGAATTTGGCTTAATTGATCTTTGTTACAACCTGAATGTGATGGAAATGCCATTAGAAGGAAATAAAATAGATAATATTTTCAAAGTATATGTTGCGGATACCGGACTTTTTGTAGCAATGTTAGAAAAGGGAGCAGCTTATAATATTTTAAATGGTGATATGTTCGCCTATAAAGGAGCAATCTTTGAAAATGTGATCGCCGATGCCTTTTCTAAACTCGGTAAAAAACTATATTACTTTAGTAAGAATTTGGAAATCGATTTTGTTACAATGTACGACCAAGAAGTTACAGCCATTGAAGTAAAGGCTACTAATGGCAATTCAAAGTCCCTCAGATCAATTCTTGGAAACTATGAGAAATATCATGTCAAAGGTAATTTTAAACTGATCGACGGGAATATTGGCAGTAAGAACGGCATTAATACCATCCCTCTTTACATGGCATTCTTAATAGAATAATTAATAGATGTTCGAATAAATGCGAAAAGACATATGGATGATCAAGCAAATATCTTAGAACTAAAAAATCAGATCGAAGATCTTAAAAAAGAGAACCAATATTTGAGAAAACTTTTTAAGGAGCATAATATCTCTATAAACTATGACTCTCAGAATAAGGAAGTTCACAAAAGCTTAAAACAAGATAAAGCTCGTCTTTTCTTCAGCTATTTCTGAGGTAGGACAGATGTTTATGCCAAACGATCAGTAAATAAAATAACTGGTAAAGCTAGTTATTTCCCGCAATGTGATAACTTTTGGAAAAATGGATGTCATCGCATGGTTCTCTGGTTTTCCATATGGCCATGGGATGATTTTGAATTCTTTTTAATTCATCTCCGTCATAAAGCAGTTCAGGGATATATTTCCTTTGTTTAAACTGTTCAATGAACATGGATTCATTTTCGTCTAATACAAAGTGTATGTTAAAGAAATCATTAATGGCTTGTTTGGCTTCTGGCAATGAGAAAAATTCTTTGGCATTGATAACAGGCATCAAAAATCTTTTGATATTATTTTGTGTAATAGAATCTAAGTTGTCTAAGTTAAAATCAAACAAACCATCTTCGTTACTAATTGCTCTATAGAATACGGCACATCTTTTGATTTTTTTAATTTCTGCTTCATTAAAAATATCTGCATTTATCATGCGAAAGAAATCATAAAGGTCTCTTGGTGTCGAGCGAGTCATTAGAGCTACGAGTTTGCTTCCAAATATCTCGATTGGATCGATCGTCCGAATTTCAACTTCGTTAATTAATCCATAGTTTCTTGTTTTTGCGATCACCGGTTCATAGATGTGGGCTCTTAACATATAGTTTATTTCTATTTTGATGTTATCGAGATTTCCTCCAGCATTAGTGTAGGTTGCTTTAATGCTGTCAAGCGCATGATGTTCGCGTGTATCTTTATCAAGCTGATAACCGTTTTTTTCTAGGTAATCAATGAGTAATGATTTGATTTTTATTCTATCCTTTAACATACCATCTCTAGAAGAATTGTTCGTGTAATCTAAATCGATATCAACCGATAATCGTGGTAAATCAAATATTGTTAAATTTATAGCTGTCCCGCCCTTTAAAGCTAAGTTTTCAAATAAAAATTTTTCAGAACGTATATAAGACAATATATCGACTAAGCGAACGACTTTTTCGTATGTATCTCTGACATAATGATATTGATCAGCTTCTTTTTGTAACTGTCTTTTATTAAAGTTCATTCACATCACTTCCTTTACTTAATATTGCCGAAATATAGCGAGGAACACAAATATTCCACTTTTTATCTAATCTTGTATTGGATGTCTTTTTGGAGGTATTCAGATAACATTTTGATGAACCGATCTTAGACTGAATGTAATCAAGAAAAGCATCACTGATGCCAAGATTAGTTTGAAATGTTTCTAAAATATAACCTGTCCGCTGGTATAAAACTTTTTTGTCATAGAAGTGTAATATTTCTAACAGCTTATCTTCGCTTATATTGTGAATGTTATTAAATGCGCGATAGATTTCTTCTATACCGCCGGCTAAATCGATTCGATCAATACAATCGATCATTGTTCTTTCGATGCCGGTGATTTTGACTCCATCATAATTTGATTCTATCTGCAGATCGCATTTGCTTTGAACAAAATGATAAGTAATATATTCAAATTCAAAATCATTCACTCTGTTATTTCCTGAATATACAAGCTCCCTAAATACCTGATTGTTTAAACCGCGGTATTCTAAAGCGGAATGATAGGATACATAATTGCTATTATCTAGTTTTGTAGCAATTGTATATTTATTGTAGAGTGGGCTGTTGTTTACGATGTCCATTGCAACATAATAATTGTGTTTCACTCTTTTGATATATCCTTTTTTTAGGGAACGCGATAAAAATGACTCAGCTGTTTTAGGGTTTTGAATCACTTTTTCAATATCTTTTTTTGTGAAGACGCCTAAATCCAAAATCTCATCATAGTACTTCATATTCAACTACCTAGTTAAATATTAACATGAAACACTTTAAAAAGTAAGGCTATTATGCAAAAATCAAACTAAATTTATATCAAATTTAGGTTCGAAAATATCTTTAGGAAAGTACCAGTTATATAGAAATGTTTCAGTTGAAATATATGTCCAATCAATAAACTATCTCGGGGCAGAGCTCTGAGACAGGACTACTACGATGCCTGTCTTACTTGCTTCGTAAGCGGGGTATTCTAATCTAAGCTTCACGCTGCAAGCGGCGGGGAATTAGACCATATGTTGGCTAAAAAAGATATCGATACATGAATAAACGAATTATGAAATGTCGATATATCAATTTTGCGAATAAAAAATTACCGGGCGCACCAATAAATGTGATAATAAATATATGGATCATCAAGCAAATATCTTAGAACTAAAAAAAACAGATTAATGATCTGAGAAAAGAGAACCAATATTTGAGAAAACTTCTTAAGGATCATAATATCTCTATAAACTATGACCCTCAGAATAAGGAAGTTCACAAAAGCTTAAAACAAGATAAAGCTCGTCTTTTCTTCAGCTATTTCTGGGGTAGGACAGATGTCTATGCCAAGCGATCAGTAAATAAATTAACCGGCAAGGGCCATTATTTCACGCAATGTGAAAATTTTTGGAAAAGTGGCTGTCATCGCAAGATCAAAGACAATGTAAAATGCAAAGATTGCCACTTGAAAAAGCATAAGCGATTAGAAAAAGCGGACATTTTAGCTCATTTAAATGGATACAAAGAAGATGAAAGTGATGTGATCGCAATATATCCGCTTTTTGAAGACAATACTTGTCGCTTTTTGGTATTTGATTTTGATGATCATCAAGATAAGAACCCTGACATTAGTTTTGATAAGCTCAAAGAAGAAGTCCAAATAATAAAGGATATCTGTATCGATAATGGACTTGACCCTTTGATCGAAAGATCTAGATCGGGCAAAGGAGCACATATATGGCTGTTTTTGAAAGATCCTATCGAAGCGTCTTTAGTTAGAAAGTTTGCAGATTATTTGCTTAAAAGCGGTTCCGAAAGGTATAACATGAAGTCGTTTGACTACTATGATCGTATCTTGCCTGCTCAGGATAAGTTAAACGAAGGAATGATCGGTAGTGCCATTGCCCTGCCCCTACAAGGGCGAGCTTTAAAATTAGGTAATAGTGCTTTTGTCGATGATAATTGGATACCATATGAAGATCAGTGGGCAGTCCTTTTTAGTAAAAACAAGATCACAAGAGAATATATTAAAGATAGATTGAGACATTGGAATAATAGGAATGCTTCTTTAACACTCTTTGACGATGAAAATCCATGGGAGCGTAATGATATTTTCCAAAAAACAGA
Source organism: uncultured Erysipelotrichaceae bacterium (assembly GCA_944325935.1). GTDB lineage: Bacteria > Bacillota_I > Bacilli_A > Erysipelotrichales > Erysipelotrichaceae > JAHHTG01. The sequence continues at coordinate 9,191 of CALVCF010000060.1, forward strand.
TATAAATGGTAAGCTTAACATAACCTTAGCGAATGCTATCTATATCAATAAGTCTAATCTTAAGCCTAGATTACAGAACAGGATAAGAGAATTAGCTGCCTTTAGTAACCCAGTTTTTTATAAAAATCAAGCTATCAATTTAAGTAATCTTAACAATCGCCGTTATATTTATCTTGGTGAAGACAGCAAAGATCACATAAGTATCCCGCGCGGCCTTTTAAACACTCTTTTAAGTAAATGCAAAGATTCCAATATGGAATATGAGATCAAGGACCTAAGAAACAAAGGAAAAACGATCAAGGTAGAATTTAAGGGCAATTTAAAAGAGAGCCAAAAATCGCTTATTGATATATTCGAGAATTATGATAATGGGATCATCGAAGCTGCGACCGCTTTTGGAAAAACGGCCGTATGTTGTTATGCCATTTCCAAATTCAAAACGAATACTTTGATTATTCTCGAAAAAACTAATCTTATCAAGCAATGGCAGGATGAGATCAACAAATTTTTACAAGTCGACGAAGAATTGCCAGTATACAAAACCAAGACTGGTAAGATCAAACGAAGCAAAAGTGTCGTCGGCGTTTTGAAAAACGGAAAAGGGAACTTAGGCGGAATCATTGATATCGCAATGGTTGGTTCTTTAAAAAACAAAGATGGGTTTAACCCTAGGTTAAAAGAATATGGCCTAGTGATAATTGATGAATGTCATCATTCTGCTTCTCAAACGATGATTGAAATCTTAAAAGAAATCAACGCCAAAAGAGTGTATGGCGTATCTGCCACACCTCGAAGAGGTGACAAGCTTGAAAAAATCAGTTACATGCTAATAGGGGATATTATTTTTAGATACACAGCAAAAGACAGAGCCATCGAACAGGGTATACCCCATTTAGTCTATCCAAGATTTACAAGCACTTTTATCAAAAAGCTGTCACAAAAAGATCTGCACCCTAATGAGGCATATCAAGCTATAAGAGACGATAAGACCAGAGATCATTTGATCATCGAAGACGTAAAATATTGTATTAAAAATCAAAGAAGTCCACTTATTCTATCGAGATATCTAGATCATGTCGATAAACTGGAAAAAGATCTAAAAGATGTAGCGGATCACGTTTTTGTTTTATCGGGCAAATACTCGCGCAAAGAAAACGAAGAAACTTTAGGAAAGCTAAAAAATATAAAAGATGATGAAACAATAATTCTTATAGGTACCGGCCAATACCTGGGTGAGGGATTCAACTTCCCTAGACTCGACACTTTGATCATGGCAACACCTATTGCTGATGCAAGTCTTTTAGAACAATATGTAGGTCGTCTAAACCGTGACTATCCTACCAAAAAAGATGTGATCGTCTATGATTATATCGATACTCATATTGCTATGTTTGATAGAATGTATATTAATAAAAGATTGAAAACTTATCGCAAGATCGGTTTTGATGTGATAATCGATATTCAAAACAACATCACTAAGCGTAAGGCGATCTATGACTATTATGACTACAAAGAAGTCTTTTATGACGATCTTCAAAATGCTAAGAAAGAGATTATTATTGCCAGTCCCTCACTCACTACAGCAAAGGTCCACGATTTTATTAGCGGCATACAACAACTATTGACTAAAGGCGTCAAAGCGAAAGTTATTACTTTAAAAGCTGAAAGTATTAATTTTGGCGATACATACAAAAAACAGATGTTGCATGAAGAAATGATTGAAAATGGGATCGAACTTTTACTGAAAGATGAATGCTATGAAAGATATGCCATCATAGATGAGAAGCTCGCATGGTATGGAAGTACCTACCTTTTAGGAAAAGATGATATCGATGATAATTTGATCCGCATTGAAAGCGAAATAATCGTTAAAGAATTGTTAAGCAAAACTTTTGTTTCTCAAAAAGAGAACTGAATCGGCGATATATATGTATAACCGTATATGAAGAAATAACTCAATAATTAGTCAAAATAACTCAAATTAAATTTTAGTTTCTAGTAAAATAACTCAAATATTAATTAAATAACTAAAATTATTATAATAAAACTAAAATATAGTATAATAATTAAGTAAAAAAATAGGGAGAAACTAAAATGACTTCAGAGGAATTAAAAGAACTGCTGAACAGTATTCAAAAAGCTAAATGTGAAACGCAGACTTTAGAATTAAAAAGAGCTCAATATGAGTGCCCGAAACGCTTGTATGACACCTTATCTAGTTTTTCTAACCAAGATGCAGGGGGCATTATAGTATTCGGAATAAATGAGGAAAATGATTACGAAGAAGTTGGCGTTTATGATGCGCAAGATCTTCAAAAGAAAATAAATGAACAGTGCTTACAAATGGAACCGAAAGTCAGGCCGTTATTAACGGTTGCCGAAAAGAACGGTCGATATTTTTTATCAGCTGAAATTCCTGGTATCGATCTTGCACAGCGACCATGTTTCTATATCGGTAAAGGCCGATTAAAAGGTTCATATACCAGGGTTGGAGATAGCGACGAGCCGATGACTGAATATGAAGTTTATAGTTATGAGTCATTTAGAAAAAAGCATCAAGATGATACAAGGATCGTAACGGGTGCTTCTTTTGCATCGCTAGATAAAGTAAAGCTAGAAGAGTATATGCATAAACTTAAAGTAGGCAAGCCGAAATTAGCTCTTCTTTCAAATGATGCAATCTATGAATTGATGAGCATCACAAAAAACAAGGAAGTTACTTTAGCAGCAACTTTATTATTTGGTTTATATCCGCAAGCGTTTTTCCCCCAACTTTGTATTATTGCCACGGTAATACCCGGCAAGGAAAAGGGAGATCTTGGCAATTCTCGCGAACGTTTTATTGACAATCAAAGGATCGAAGGGACGATACCTGATATGTTGTCGTTAGCGCTTGCCTTTGTGAGAAAGAATATGAGGACGAAAACGATTATAGATCCGATAACTGGTTTAAGAGAAGATGATACAGAGTATCCGATCATCGCAGTTAGAGAGGCGATCTTAAATGCTTTAGTACATCGAGATTACAGTATTCATACTGAAGGCATGCCCATTACGATCGAACTTTACGAAGATAGGATCGAGATCGGCAACCCTGGAGGTCTATATGGAAGGATCGGAATCGATCAGTTAGGTAAGGTGCAGCCCGATACAAGAAATCCCGTGATCGCGACGGCTCTTGAAACCCTTAATATAACCGAGAATAGATATTCTGGCATTCCAACTATCCGTAGGGAACTTTTTGATCATGGCCTAAAAGAACCTGAGTTTAAAGATAATAGGGGCCACTTTCTTGTTACTTTTTATAAGGAAACAAATAAGGAAAAACTAAATAGCGGAGAAACAAAATATACCAAAAATGATCTTTTGGCTTTTTGCAGGACGCCAAGAACAAGGTCAGAAATAGCTGCATTTTTGAATATAAGCTCGCAAGCCTATGCCATCACTAAATATGTCACGCCTTTAGTTAAAGAGGGTCTCATCAAACTTATGATCCCAGATAGGCCGAGAAGCTCTAAACAAAGATATTATTCAAAATGATATAACAATATCAGTCTTTAAGGGATAATGATTGTGAGCTACCCAAGTCTAAAGCTCTTGGGTAGCTCACGAAAGTACCAGTTATATAGAAATGTTTCAGTTGAATAACTCAATATATTTCCTTGTTTTATATCAATCATAAAGCTGTAATTGCTTAAATCGTTCCGGTTTCTATTTTAATACCTGCATCATGTAAATCTACATGCTCGTCATTCTTAGTAAATGTTCGAGCTATCTCAACCATAATATCCCCAATTGTTTGGCCGTCTGCATTAGTAAAGACTTAAAAATGTTGTCTATTCCACTTATTATGCTAGATTCATAGCTATAGCCGTTGAGAGCATTTCTGGCGCCCAATTCTCGTTTAATTATTCTTGAAAGTCGTCTTGATACATCGCCATTTTGATTTTAGCTCCTTCTCCCCCTATCTGTTACTTTAGCAAGTCGCATCTTTCTTCTTATATTCTTCTAAAGTCATAATCTGCCTCACCTTATGAGTTATTGCTGTTTTCATTCTTTTACATTATTTTTTGTGGCCGATCATTTGATAATGTTTTTATAGATTATCGATATAAACTAAACTATGATATTTCTGAATTATAAGACTGTAAATATGCATCAATGCATATTTTTAATATATAAAATATGCATACTCACATATTTTTTGTATAATATAGTCATGTTAAAGAGGAAAGCATTAGATTATTTAAAGAGATGGAAAGATTCTGATAAACGATTGTCACTTGTTATTAATGGGCCAAGACAGATCGGTAAGACATTCATCGTCAGAGAGTTTGCTAAGGAATATGATTCTTATATTGAGATAAACTTTATTAAGAATCCATCGCTTATCGAGTATTTTAAAGGGGATCTCGATACAAATACATTGATAAACGGCTTATCATTTGCCGGTGTTGGTAGTTTTATTCCCTATAAAACACTGATACTGCTCGATGAAGTCCAGACCTGTCCTGAAGCGATCACATCACTTAAGTTTTGGTCAGAAGACGATCGCTTTGATGTGATTGCTACCGGATCGGCTTTGGGTATGCGCTATAATATCAGTTCATACCCTGTTGGTTATATCGAATATTATGATATGCATCCTTTGGACTTTGAAGAATTCTTATGGGCAAGTGATATTAATGAAGATCAGATCCAAATGTTGAAAAATTATTTCATCGATAAAAGGCCTGTCCCAGATCCCGTCAATATAAAGATGATGGATCTTTTAAGACTGTATATGGTATTAGGTGGAATGCCTGAGATCCTGGATAGCTACTTTAAAGATCGGGACCTGTTAAAAGCCGATGATCGTCAAAGAACGATATATCGTGACTATATCAATGACATCGCTATCTATGCCGATCCCAATATCAAGATTAAAGCCGAAGCTTGTTTCAAAAGTATTCCCAATCAGTTAGCTAAGCCCAATCATAAATTCCAGTATAAGATAGTAGAACATAAAGGGAATGCGCGCAAGTTTTCATCCAGTATCGATTGGCTTCATAATGCTGGTTTTATCATGCCAGCTTATAATGTATCGTTATTATCATATCCTTTAGAAGGATATGAGATAGAAGATAACTTTAGGATCTACAATACTGATATCGGTATGTTGATGGCATATTTCCCATTTGAACTTAAAACAGCGATATTAAAAAGTGATGATAACAATATCATCCTGAAAACAGTAAAAGGGGCGCTGTATGAAGCTCTGATCGCTGACTTCATATCTAAAAAAGGCCACCATAAAACACATTTTTATAAACCGGACGATAATCTGGAGATAGAATTCATCTGGGAAAATAAAGATGGCATAATACCGATCGAAGTGAAAGCTAGTAGAAAACAAACCCGGTCTTTAGATAAAGTGCTTGAACTTGAAGATATGCCCTATGCCTATAAATTAGCTGACCAGAATATCGGCGTTTTAGATAAAAAGATCACCCTTCCTTTGTGGATGATGATGTTTATGGATTGATCCTTGATGCCAGTCAGGTATGATCTTAGTAAAAATATCATACTAACTAAGCATATCCTTTGCCTGGTCTATCTTTTTCTACGGGGGATCGCCCAAGGCAAAAAACTATAGTGCTTAAGACACATACATCACCGTCCCCTATCATCATATTGCCGATATGATAACAGGGGACGATAGGTATTGGGACGACCATACAGAAAATGTTTGTGATCGTCGATATAATAAACAAAAGCTTGTCTGTTTTCGTATTTTAGCGTACTTCTGACTTTAAAATATGTCTGCTGATAAGATCTATTAAAAACATTTGGATGATAATATCAACAACAGCGCAATATCAGCCATTTTTCTGTCTCATACACCATTTATTACTCAAATCAGAGTTTAAGTGAGTACTATTGATGGTTTTTGCGTCTTAGATAGATCAAGGAAGCAGATAAAATAGCTAATACTCCGGTTATGATAATGAGATCATTGATCTTAGCAGCGCTTGTGTCGGGGATGATGATGGGCTTTTTATCGTCTATCACTTCATCACCTATGATAGAAAAACGCATTGCTTCACTTGTCATTCCGTTGTAGTTATTATTGCCTTTAACTGTAGCTCGTACATAATAAGTACCGATATCTACAGGAATTTCGGTAGTATAGGGACCATCTTTCTTCTTAGCATATTCGAGTATAACTTCGCCAAATTGTGCCTTAGGAGGGGTGATATTCAGTGCCTCGCCAAACTTGCTGTCAGATACTTCAAATGCGCTTAACCATTTATTGTAAGCCTTGCTGATCGATACCTTATCATAGGTGATGCTTCCATAGTGATCGCGATCTTCTAACCTAAAGGCTACAAGCTCATATTCACCAACATTGATTGGAGCTTCATTCATTAAGATATAGCGGCCATCAACTATTTCAAACCACTCTAACACCACCTGGCCTTCAGCATCCATATTGATCAGATCTTCAGGCACGACAACATTTTTGCCATCGTATATCTTATCTAGATCTTTAGTCAATTCAATATGTGACAAAACACGGGCGATCATAAAAGTGTGGGGTTGAGAAGTTGCCGCGACATAATTGCGTCCCTCTTTTACATTTGCTGTTACGCGATAGATACCGGCGTTAGTAGGAATGCCATTAAAAGTATGCCAGCCACTATTGTCAAGGATCTCATATGTGTAAGTTATGATGCCATCACTATCCGTTATAGCCTTGATATTGTCGATCGGTTTGCCATCGTACTTTTTCGATATACCTCTTTCGATATAAACATCAGGAACAGCTTTTGTTATTTCTATATTGAAATCAGCCTGTTTGGCCTTATAAAAATCATCTTCAGCAACCTTGACAGTCAAGACATAGTCCCCGGCATTAATGCCATCTCCTCCGCTTATCGTATATACGGGTTTGGCGTTAGATCCTGTCACCTGGATCTTTGGTACATATGCTTTACCATCATAGACTTTGTTGAGCTCGCTAACCTCGATCTTTGTTTCCCCTTTTAAGGCTGTGACTTTTAGTGATACCGCAAGATAATTGCCGCTACCAAGATCATACTTATAGCTAACAGCGTTAGTACCGATTTGATAATCCTTAAAATAGGCGTTTTCCATCTTGATCCCATTTACATCAAAGGCCTTTTGAAAAGTGAAATACTTTAAAACCTCATTGATCGGATATTCTTTGCCATAGACTGTTATCTCAGGATAAGTGTTCTTGTCATAATATAAACTGCGTACATTACTGGCATTTAAATAAGCCAGCGGGCAGCCTCTTAGATCCAGATAGCGCAGCCTTGGATTATTCTGGGTATCTAGTCCAATCAAAGCGGCATTTCTGGCATTCAGATATTCTAAAGATGGATTATCCTTTAGATCGATCACTTTGATACCGGTATTTGAGATATCTAGGGAGCTTAAAGAGGGGAAAAGACTTAGATCGAGAGCTGTTAGCGCAGTATTTCCTGATAGAGAAATATAGGACAGTGCTTCATTGCGCCCAATATTAAGATCTTCAAGCCCTAAATTAGTCAAATGAATATTGCCAAGCAAGCTCTGTTTGCTAAGATCCAGACGCTTTATGTTTGATCCATCGATCATTAGCGAGCGCAAATCAGTGTTGTCTTTAAAGTCAAGACTACTAATGCCTGGTGAGTCTGTGATGACAAGATTATTTAAAGATGGTAGTTTGCTAAGATCTAATTCAGATATGCCGGTGTTTTGAATGGCCAGCTGAGTCAAATAGGGATGAAAGGAAAACCTTAGCTCTTTCAAAGCACTGCCGCCAAGATATACTTCTTCAAGATTGGTATTGCTGCTAAGATCCAGCGATACAACAGCTGTATCGTGTAGTTCAATAGATGTGAGATCTTCAAGATATTCAATACCTGCAAGATCCATGAGCGTGGAATTTCTAATTGTGATCTTAGTAGCTGAAGCTATTTCATCTTCTTCTAAAAAGCCATCTTGATTCTTATCAAAATTAGCACTTACATACTCTTTAAAGATCGGGTCCTTAAAGACAGTATCATCAACTGCAAGGGCATCAAAGGCATTGACGGAATCAGCCATCGCCAGCATTAGCGCTAAGCCTAAACATATTTTTATTATTCTTTTCATAAGGAACCTCCCGTTTAAGTACCCGCTTGCTGCTTAAACTACCTTTATTATATACCTTATATCTGTTTTTTTAGTGTCATATGACCGCCAGCAGGGAATTAATCGCTAGCTTACTCATTATTTCTATTCCCGTCTTTGGTAAATCTACACCATAGTCTTTTAAAAGGCAGGCTTGATATTATTTAGTCGGATTTAACCGAGTCGGAGGTAACCGAGTAAAATGCAGTTTATCGGAAGAAAAAAGGAAATCAGTCTTATCAATAAAATATTCGCTAGTGACGATTTGGAACTGGCTGTTATTTATGGAAGAAGAAGGATCGGCAAAAGTGAGCTGATCAAATACTGTCTTTCTAGCAGTTCGCTCGATTCGATCTTTTATGAGTGTTTAGAGACAAACGAAACGCAAAATGTCGAGAGTTTAGGGGAATTGATCCTTAAAAAATGGGGCTTGGAAGATTTGAGTTTAAGAGGGATCAAAGAGGTCTTGACATTCGTCTTTAAAAAATCGATCGGTACCCCTTTGATTCTGGTGTTAGATGAATATCCCTATCTAAGAGAAAAGGTGACGGGTCTTGACAGTATCATAAAGGCACTTATCGATGAATACAAAGACAGCTCTCAATTAAAACTGATCCTTTGCGGTTCTTATATCGACATCATGAAGTCGCTTTTTGAACATGATAATCCCCTATACGGCAGGATCTCTTTAAAGATCGAACTTAAACAGATGGATTATTATGATTCATTTAAGTTCTACGAGGGTTTCTGTATGGAAGACAAGGTGCGGCTATATAGCGTATTTGGTGGAATCCCATATTATAATCGGTTGATTGACAAGACGATGACCTTTAAAGAAAATATCATCAATCTCATCGCTTCTAAAAATTCGCGTTTAGAATCGGAGATCAGCATCTATCTTAAGAATGAACTGAATAAATTAGAGAACGCCAATGCCGTAATCGATATTTTGGCTAAAGGCGTTACCAAATATAAGGATATTCTTTCCTACTCAAACATATCATCTTCGCCGACCTTGGCCGATGTTTTAAATAAGCTTCAAAAGCTAGAACTTGTTAAAAAGGAAACTGCCATAAATAACCATGTGGCAAAAGGAAGCTATTATATTTGCGATAATTTAACCTTGTTTTATTATCGTTATATATTCAGAAATTCCTCAATATTGACACTCATGGATCCGGGTATTTTCTATGACGAGTTTATATCGCGGGATTTTGAGGATCAATATGTCCCTAAAATGTTTGAAACGATCGCTAAACAATTCCTGATCCGCTTAAACCTAAAGGGCAGATGTGAGCCGCCTTTTTATGCGATTGGAAAATATATTTTTAATGATCGCCATAATAAAATAAATCGGGAATTTGATGTGGTCACCTTAGATCAAAATGGCTATATTTTTTATGAAGCAAAATATAAAAATCGTCCATTAAACGACCATGACATTAAAGAGGAAATCGAACAAGTCACATCTTCAGACTTGAAGGCTTACCGCTATGGCTTTTTTTCTAAAAGCGGTTTTAAGCTAGATGACAAACGCAAGGATTTAATTTTGTATACCTTGGAAGATATGGTTAAAGAAGACCTTTAAAGTTTATTTTATAGTGGTAAATCCTTAACTTCATCATACAGAGTCTTTAATCCAAACTTGTCAGCATCAGCAATGAAACCACAATCAAATTCACCTTTACTAATCCTAGTTCAACCTATATCATGTCAGGAGCACTAGCTATCCTTGGTGCAGCTACGATCTACTATCTAAAAAAGCGTTTGAGCAAGTAATCATATAAGCTCATTCACTATGACAAAACGAGGCAATATGAATTGGTGATGACGGTAATGGCTTTATTGCGCAAATACTTGCACATCCTGAAAACAGTCGTACCGCCTAGCATAATGATCGTGGAGCCTGGTTTGACCATTTCAGCCGCCCTTTTGGCGATCTTGTCTTTACTGTCGACATTGTCGAGATAGCGTTTTTGGATCTCGCTAGAGATCGGCTCGCCATTGAAGATCGCTCCTCCATGGTATCTAGTAATTTGCCCGCTATCTTCGATTCGCTGCAAGAGCCTTCTTACCGTACTTTCACTCAAATGGTAATGATCGCATAACTCTAGAGTCGAAACTGTCTGGTGGATCTTAATGTAATCCAAAATTTCTTTAGCCAATTCCTGTTTCATACTATTGTCCTTAAGGTAATTTCATTGTAAACAATCAATTTTCAATTTTCACCAGTTTAAAAAGCAAATTATGACCGTTTACGGTCATTTTAAGATCAATTTAGCAAGAAAAACGAATAAACGCTCGAAAATAGTCACTTTGGCAATCAAGCAATTACATTGATCATAGAGAAATCTTATGGCTAATACATCTAGCAGCAACAAAACACGTTGGCCAAGAGGACAATTTGTCGCTAAGTCCTGTAAACAAAAGTTGTTCTGTAAAAAAAGACAGTCTACTTATAAGATTAAGGTATAAGAAGCGCTTCTAAATGAAAGGGGTAGATTAAAATGAGCTTAGTAAGAGAAAGCTACCTGATCGATTGTGCAGAAAAAGGTGGTTATGCCGTACCTGGGTTTTTCCCGTTTAACCTCGATTTTATCAAGCCGATAATTGAAGTTGCCGAGGAAGAAAGAAGCCCAGTTGTCATCTGCCAAGGTCCTGAATTTATTAAAAGCTTTGGAGAACATGTTTTTACTAATGCATGTTTGACGGCGGCACATTATGCAAGGGTACCCGTTGCCTTATCAGTTGATCATACTTTCGTAACTGACGATTCAACTATTCCCGCTCTTTTAAGAGATATTCATCTTGGTTGGGGATCTGTGATGCTTGATGGATCTTTGCTTCCATATGAAGAGAACGTCGCTAAGATGAAAGAATTAAGCAAGATTTGCAAAGGGGCAGGCGTTGATTGTGTTGCGGCTTTAGGCGAAGTAAGAAGATTCTTCCCTCAAGCCATGAAGTATAATGGTCCATTCCAAGAAGATTTTGTCGTCCCCGACGAAATCATGACCGATCCGCAGCAAGCAAAGGAGTTTGTTGAAGAGACGGGGGTCGACACCTTGGCAATTTCAATTGGACAATATGTCAGATCGCTTTGGGATGGTGAGTTGCCACCATTTAAGAAAACAGCTCACCTTGATATCAAGAGGCTCGATGCGATCAGAGAAAGCACAAAAGCGCATCTTCTTCTGCATGGTTCTACTCATGTATGCGAAGATGATCTTAAGGAAGCGATCAGACATGGCGTTGGCATGATCAAGGTTGCATCAGAACAAGCCTTGCTCTGGTCAAATGAGATCAGGAACTTTACTTCTGAAAATCGAGAAGTAATGTTTCCTGAAGACATCCAAAAACCTGCTTTGGCTAAAGTCAAAGAATCAATGAGAAGTTATATCAGACTTTTCAACTCCAATAATAAAGTTTAATCATCAAAAGGAGAATTATGAATTACATAGTTGATTTCTTGAACTGGTTCGGCAATCTTCCAGGACCAGTCATGATGTTCTTGCTGTTCTTAGTCATTAACTTGGCTTTGCGCATCAGCATTGGTAAATCAATCAAGGCTGCTTTCATGTATGCTTTGGGATTATTTGCTTTATCAACATTTGCTTATGACATCTTCTTGTCAACTGTTGTCAGTGTCGGTGATGCGATGGTTGCCAACATGGGGCTTACTAAGACGATCGTCGATTTTGGTAATGGTGTTACGCCGATTATTCTGTCTAATCCAATCATCGTATGGGCAATTCCGGTCGGTATCGGTATCAACATTATCATGTTGCTCTTGAAGTTGACCAAGACCCTTGATGTCGATATTTATAATATTCTTTACTTCTGGGGTACTCCCGCCGTGCTTGTCTTAGCTACAACCGGCAATGTTGTATTTGCGATCTTGTCAATCATTATAACAGGTGTCATCACTCTAAAGATTGCCGACTGGTCAGCACCAAAGATCCATGAGGCCTTGCCACAATATAAAGGACTATCTTTCCCATATGTTTATTCAGCATATTATGGCCCGGTTGCTTATTGGTTCAATAAGTTATTCGACAAGATCCCCTTTATTCGAGATTCTAATATCAATGCCGAGACCATCAAACAAAAACTTGGCGTCTTGGGTGAACCTGGATTGTTGGGCTTTGTTATCGGTATCGTAATGGCATTCATGGGCGGTTATAATGTAACTGACGCCTTATACACAGGTATCAAACTTGGAGCAGCCTTATACTTTGTTCCACTTAGTACAAAGATCTTGATCGAAGGTTTGAATGAAACAACTGGTGTTTTAACATCGCTTGTCAAGAAGCGTTTCAAAGACCGCGAGATCTATATTGGTCTTGATGGTGTTGTCTTAGCGGGTGCTCCTGAATCATTAGCTGTTGGCTTGCTTTTAGTACCTATTGCCTTATTAGTATCGTTTATCCTTCCATGGAATAAGGTATTGCCGATCGGTATGTTGTCAGTAGGTTTTATCCTATGTGCGATCTTTATGCCCTTCTTTAAGATGAATATCTTAAAAGGTGTTATCTTCTTAGTATTTGTAATAACCTGTGAATTATTCATCGGACAAGTACTGGCTCCAGTTTTCACCGATTTAGCTGTCAGTGCCGGCGCATCCATTCCTTATGGTTCAATCGAAATTACCAATGCCGCCAACTGGCCGAATCTAATATGTGTCGAGCTGTTTAATTTCATCCAGGGCTTGATGGGTTAAAGGGATATTTAACATGAAAAGAACGATTTTAGTAATATGCGCCTTAGGCTATGCAACATCAACGATGATCAAAAAGAATATCGAAGAATTCTTAGAGGCTAATGGTGTTAAGGATTGGAAGGTCGAAGCCATCGGCTACAATATGTCGGAAAACTTAGCCAAAGAGGCTTCAATCATTGTTTCGTCTTTAGACTTAAACAAAGAAGATTATAGTGTTCCGGTCATCAATGGCGTTCCTTTGATCAGTGGAATCAATGCTGATGACACGTTGCAAGAGATTTTATCAGAAATTAAGAAGTATCAGTAAGTTTTTAAGTTGAGGTAAATGATGGAAAATATCACAGATGTAAGATTATTGCATATAAAAGGAGATGGTTATTATACCGATGTTTTGAAAGAACTTGGTGATTATTCCATCAAAGAGGGCCTCGCTTTTGAAGGTTTGACAGATGCTTTATTAAAAAGGGAAGATGAGTACCCCACCGGGCTTGATGTCAACGGTGGGGTGGCCATCGCCCATGCGGATATCGTATATACTAAAAAGCCAACTATTTTAGTGGTCAATCTCCAAGAGCCAACAATCTTTAGATCAATGGTCGAGAAAAAGGAAATCAATGTTAGGACGATCTTTCTTCTTTTGGTCAAGGAGGCTGAAAATCAAGTCAAGGTCCTTGAAAATATTGTCGGTATTATCCAAGATGAAGAAAAGATGGCGAAGATCAAAGGCACAGAAGGCAAAAGGTATGTAAAGGAGCTATTTGCATAATATGAGCGTACAATTAGCTACCTTTGGCATGATTTACGGGGAATTCAAAGGTGCAAATTATAAAGTATTTATATTATTGTTAGCTGGTATACTTATGTTTATTGCTGGCGTCTTGCTGCTATCGATCTAGTTCTTTAAAAACCTACGCTGTAGGTTTTTGGACTTAAAGAGGACACTATGAACAAATACCTTATTGAAATTTTGAAGATCGTCATTCGCGAAAAAGGAATAGTCAAATTTGATGATATTGTTGATGAGATGTCGATCAGCAAAAGAAGAGCAACTTACTATCTAGAACAACTAGATTTTTATTTGTGTCAAAATGAACTTGCCAAGATCGAATTAAATAAAACAGAACCTTTAAGCGCAGAGACGATCCTTCAATATAAAGAATTCTTAAAGATGATCGATATAAACGAATACAACTTCAGCGCTAATGAAAGAAAGAATATCATTGTCTTACATTTTTTGACTTCTCAAGAAAAACTGACACTAGATTCCTTGAGCAAAGAATTTAAGATATCAAGAAGCACCTTGATCAATGACATGATTGAGATCAAAGAATTCATCAGCAAGTATTCCATCAAATTAGTCTATCAAAAAAGTTGCGGTTATGAATTTGTTGGCGATCCAGTTAATATTAGACACATGGGGATGTTGGCTTTGAATAATAGCGATGCAAGTTTTGCCAGCAATTATATCAATGATTTGCTTGCCAGTTATATGAAAAGATCTGATGTGTTGTCTAGTATCAAAGAGAGCTTGACGCTTATTACTAAGGCGGCTGAAGAACATTTTTCCTTTTTCTCGATCGATTCCTTTGTTTCTTCGCTTATTTTGGTCTCTTTGATCAAAGATAAATATCCTGTTTCTATCAAACTGACCAGAAAAGATGCCAGGATCATCGAATTAGTCGAAGTAATCAAATTAATTCTCAAAAATAACGACGCTGAACTAATTGAAGATGATTATCTGTATTGTATGGTTGCCGGTTCGATCATAACCGACTTTGATCCTTTGGTGGAAGATGAATGTATCAAGGTTGCCGATATGATCATAGCTGGATTTAATGATGTAACAGGGATAAATCTTGTCGACAATAAAGAGATATACAAGATGTTTTTAAGGCACATGCGCTCGGCATATTATAGGGCGAAATATCGCATTAAAACCAATAGTATCGTCAACACCAATAATGAAGGCGGTTATTTCTTTATCGTCTCGCGCCTTGTAGAGCGTGTAAATAAACTGTATGACATTTCTTTTGATAGTGATGAGATCAATCTGATCAGCTATTATTTCTATTGCGCCAATATCATTAAGGACAACAAGAATGAAAAAGAGGAGATTTTGATCGTTTGTGCCAGTGGGGTAGGAACTTCTATATATGTACAATTCCAGCTTAGTCATTTGATCAAAGATATGTTCCGGATGGTAATTGTCGATAATGACGAATACAAACACTATGACCTCTCCAGGGTTAAATTGATCGTAACGACAGTCGATCTTGAAAAACCTAAGAAAGATATGATAAAAGTCCATACCGTTTTCACAGATAGTGATAAGAAAAATATTATTTCATGGCTTATGGAAAACATGGGGCAAAGTTTAAATACGCAGGTTAAAGAATTGCTGACAATCTTCCAAGATTATGGGACGATTCTTGAAAAAGAAATGCTGTTTCAGAAGCTAAACAATTATTTTTATGATGCTAGAAGCGCTAATTTTGCCTTGAAGGATATCTTTAAGATTGATGATATTGCTATCATTCCTTCGGCGGATAATTATGCGGATGCCATATGGAAGGCGACCCGTGAATTGAGGGCGGAAGAGATCATCGACAATCAATATGTTGAGTCCATCTTAAAGACCCTGGCTAAATTTGGACCATATTGTGAATGCGCCGAGGGTTTTTATCTTATTCATGGCGATATCATACCCGAATTATTGATGCCTTTGATTAAAGTAGCGCTGTTTGTAAGGCCGGTACCAATTCCATCCTACAATAAGGAGATTAGAGGAATTGTTGTACTTGTGGCTAATGATCAGATGAACCATGCAGATGCCCTTCGCAAACTTGTATCAAACATCGTTAAAAATCAGAGTGGATTAAGCTCCGACATCAGTCGGACATATAAACTTCTAACAGAATAATAAACTTAATATGATTTCTGAATCTTATTAGCTAAAATTGTGGAATTCCACAAAAAAAGAGAGTAGAAACGAGCATAGTATTTAAACGCCGCCATTATCTTTGGCAACTAGTATCGCTATCAAAAACGGAAGAGTAAAAATTATTACTGGAATCCGAAGGTGTCGGAAGAGTTTTTTACTAAAGATATTATTAACACGATATTTGAGAGCTAATGGAATTGAGAAACTATCATATATAATGAGCTGATATATCGTTGGTATTCGGTACAAATAGGTGTTGTTGCAATATTTGAAGATAACAAAAATGGCAAAACAAAACGCATAAATCTTGCGACGGATTTTGTCGCCAGCAAAGGAGTTTCAGGAAACAAGATCATTAATGAATATCAAAGATTCCTTTAAAAATAGTAATTGCCAAAGATCAAGGCCTTATTAGAAGAGATATTGATGGTTTTGTGAAAGAAGGCTTTAAAAAAGAAAACTTGTTCAGAATGATTATTGAGCTTGGAATTGGCGTTTTAAACAATATTGTAGTTGAGAATAGAGATGAAATAGTTAACTAGAAATGCTAAGATGATAGCGATGTCAGAAATAAAGGATCTTAAGTTAGTTATCTGTGATATTGACGGAACGCTGGTTACTGATAAGCGTGAGCTTACGCCTTTGACCAAGCAGGTCGTCTTGGCTTTGCACCAAAAGGGGATCGGCTTTGGTTTGGCGTCTGGAAGAGATGTGACAGAGCTTAAATATCTAGCAAACAAATGGGAACTAGGTTTTCCTTTCGATGCTGTCATTGGCATGAACGGCGCCCAGCTTTGGGATGAGCTTAATCATAAAAGGTATGATTATTACATGATGAAAAGGGAATGGCTGAAGGAAGTTTTGGATATAATGCGGCCTTTTGACTTAAATCCTTATATCATCGTCGATGATAAATTATATTGCAAGCGGGAAGATGATCAGATCTTTGCTTCGGCGAAAAGAAACGGCACCAAGATCATTGTCGTCAAGGATGAAAGTGATTTTTATAAACGTGAGAATCCTAAAATCATGTTTAAGATCAAAGAAGACAAGATCGATGCGATCATGGAATATGCTAAAGAGCGCATTAGTGGAAATTACACGGCTTTTAAGACGCAACCGATCATGTTGGAATTTTGTGATAAGCGCACAGATAAGGGCTATGCCTTAAAAGAATATGCACGCCTGAATAATTTAGATTTGAAATATGTGATAGCCTTTGGCGATATGACCAACGACAATGGCATGCTGAAAACGGCCGGGTATGGAGTCTGTCTTATCAATGGTGCTGACGATACCAAAGAGGCGGCCGATTATATTACAGAATACGACAATGACCATGATGGCTTTGCCAGGTTCATCATAGATAACAAGATAGTGGAATTGTAAAACAGCAACTGTCTTTAGTAAAGAGATAAGAAGGATGCACTTTTTTATGAAAGAAAGTGCTAAGATAGAGAAGATGATTAAAGCGATATTTTTTGATTTAGATGGCGTGCTGGTCGACTCGGAGCGGGCCAATGAAGAAATGTTTGAAGAATATGCCGATCGCCATGGCTACAAGATACCCCATGAGCGTTTTTATCGTTTGATCGGCTCACATAAGTCCTTGGACCCTTGGGCCAGCGTGATGGAAGGCTTAGATCTTCCTAAACCATATCGAGTGATCGCAGATGAGCTTGAGGATTATCAGGTCTATTGTTGGGAAAGACTAGACATTGCCAAGATCATTTTTCCCGATGTCATGACAAGCCTAAAAAAGATCAGGGCGCTTGGCATCAAGACGGCCTTGGCTTCTAGTAGCGATATGCACTATATTGGACGTATTTTAAAAGTCAATGATCTAGGCGGCTTGTTTGATCTTGTGGTAAGTTGTGACGACTTTGAAAAAAGTAAGCCCGAGCCTGATATCTATCTTTATTGTTTAAAGCACTTTGGCTTTGAAAAAAGCGAGTGTTTAGTTATTGAAGATTCACCATTTGGCATCAAGGCTGCCAAAAGAGCCGGACTTGCAGTCTATGCGCGCAAAGACGATTACTTTGGCCTTGATCAAAGCGAAGCCGATCTCTATTTACGCGATCTGAATGATCTAGTGAAATTACTAAGATGACCTTAAGAGGGTCATTTTGTTATAATGGACGTATAGGTGTGATTTATGGATATGCTGTTAAACTTAAACTGGAGTGCGATCTTTGAGACCTTCTTAGCTGATTTTTCGGTGGCTTTGATCATGGCGATCGTCGGCGCTTTATTTTTAAATCGTTATGTATCAAAGCTCAACTTTTCAAGGCGTTTGAATGAGCTCGGTTTTGATAATGCCAGTGTCCGCAACCAAACAAGAGCCGAAATCAATGAAATGTTTTCAGAGGCCAATATGATCAAGATGATCTTTGTTTCGGGCACTCATTTTTTAAAAGAGAACGAGAATAATATCAAAGGGGCCTTAAAAAGAGGGGCTAGAGTACAGGTGCTCATAGCTAGACCGACCAGTGAATTCATCAAGGATATCGAACATATGGAAAATGATCACATGGTCAATGGTGCCAGGTTAAGAAAAAAGGATGATCATATTGATGCGGAGATCTTAGAAGTAATCGATCTATTCAAGGATTCTAAGCTTGAACTGCGCTTTTATGATACAGAATACCGCTTGCCCTTTAAACTGGCCTATTATCCAAACGGTATGGTCAAAGCCTGGCTTACGATGTCGCTTCCGCCGTATAAATCGACCCAGTCCTTCGTTTTAAGGGGCAAAAGAGCGAGCATCATTGAAGTAGAGGGCTTGCACTTTGTCGAGATGATGGAAACACATTTCGATTCGGTCTTTGCCCACGCCCTTGAAGTCGAAGATGTTTTAAATGAGTATTATGCCTATACTAACTACAAAAAGAAAGAAGCCAAAGCTTTTGAAAACATGCTTAAAGCTAAAGACAACAATGGTATTTTGATCGAAGTTGCTGCCCAACACCCCTTGATCGAGGGAAGATTTCCCAATGAAGAATTTAAAAGGCGCTTAGATAGAGCCTTTGATCTGTATCAGAAGTTATGCGGGCAAAATGAAGATGTCAAGATCTATGTGCCAGGCGATGTCCATTATGACGACAAGATCTCTTTGTCCTTGGCTGGTGTCAATTACCTTAAAGAAAAGGGAATTGCCACAAGAGACCTCTATGGTCAAGAAAAGAACGATGAGTATAGCGAAGATGGCGTCTATAATTCAAGCGATGAGTGTTATGTAGCTGCGAAGATCTTTTTTGATGAAAAGATGAAAGAGCTCTACTGCGTCTGTTCGCCAGCTCAATTAGAGCGGAAAGCATTAAGCTATATTCGCTTTGCCTGTTTGCCGCATTTCATTGCCGTCGATGTCGATGATATGTACCACAGTTATGTCGATGAAGCCTTTTTCAAGATCCCGACTATGCTAAATGAAAGAAGCTTTCGCCAGGAAATGGATAAAACACATACTGAGCGCAATCAAACAACGTAAGCCTAAGGGCTTATTTTTGTTATAATTGGGACATGGAAACAAAACTATTAAGAAAATATGAGCAAGATCTGATCGTGGAGGCTTTTAAAGAAGGCCTTATTGTCGCTATGCCGACTGATACGGTCTTTGGCCTGGCTTGCATCTATCATGATTTAGCAGCTAAGGAGCGCATCAAAGAGATCAAGGGGCGTGAGAAGGTCAAATCACTGCCGATGATGGTCAATGGCCTTATGATGGCTAAAGAATATTGTGTGATCGATGATCGCTGTGCCAAACTGATGAGCGCCTTTTCTCCTGGCGCAATCACCTATATTTTAAAAAGGAAGCATGATCTTGACCCCAGAATCACGGATGGTAAGGATACGGTAGCTTTAAGGATACCTGCTGATGATCTGATCCTAGATGTCATCACCAAGCTTGATTGCCCGATCTTGATGACCAGCGCCAACTTATCGCATCACGATAATCTGAGTGAATACCGCGATGTCTATGCCTTATTTAAGGATAAGGTCGATGTCTTGGTGATGGAGAATGCCAAAAGTTTAGTGGCTTCGACTATTGTTGATGTAAGTGAAGGTGATCTTAAGATCATCAGAAGCGGGATGATAAGCGAAAAGGAGCTAAGAGATGTCTATGCGGGATGAAAGATTATTTAAGATCATTGATAAGGAATATCAAAGACAAAACGATAATATCGAACTTATCGCTTCAGAAAATTATGTCTCAAAGGCTGTGCTAGAGGCAGCTGGTTCGATTTTGACCAATAAATATGCCGAAGGATATCCTAATGCCAGATATTATGGCGGCTGCGTCTATGTCGATGAAGTGGAGGAGCTGGCCCGCACCTATCTCAAGGAGCTTTTTAAAGCTGAACACGTCAACGTTCAACCCCACAGTGGCTCGCAAGCCAACATGGCTGTCTATAATGCCTTATTAAAACCGGGCGACAGGATCTTGGGGATGGATCTAAAAAGCGGCGGTCATCTAACGCATGGCTATAAGCTCAATTTTTCCGGTGCGATCTATGAAGCTTATACTTATGGAGTAAGCGCGGAAAGTGAAAGTCTTGACTACGAGGAAATCTTAAGGATCGCCAAAGAAGTTAAACCAAAGCTCATTGTCGCCGGAGCCAGCGCCTATGCCTTAGAGATCGATTTTAGGGAATTTAGAAAGATCGCTGATGAGGTCGACGCTTATTTGATGGTCGATATGGCCCATATCGCCGGACTTGTCGCTACCGGATATCATATGTCGCCGCTTCCCTATGCCGATGTTGTGACATCGACGACCCACAAGACCTTAAGAGGTCCCAGGGGTGGGATCATCCTTTGCAGGGAAAAATACGCCAAAGCGATCGATAAAGCCTTATTCCCCGGCATTCAAGGCGGCCCCTTAGAACATATCATTGCCGCCAAAGCAGAGTGCTTCTTTGAGGCCTTAGATCCAAGCTTTAAAGAATATATCGGCCATGTAGTGAAAAACGCCAAAGTTTTGGCAAGGGAGCTAGAAAATGGGGGAGTAAGGATCGTTTCCGGGCGAACTGATAATCACCTGGTCTTAGTCGATGTCTCGCCTTTAGGCCTAACTGGCAAAGAAGTAGAAAGCGTCTTGGACAGGGTCCATATCACCGTCAACAAGAACGCGATCCCCTATGATCCCTTAAAAGCCAATATAACAAGCGGCATCAGAGTGGGGACGGCAGCTATGACCACCAGAGGTTTTAGGGAAGAAGAATTCTCTAAAGTGGCAAAGCTCATCTTAGCTACCTTAAAGAACATTCATGATGAAGCTAAGCTAAGTGAGATCGCCGATGAAGTATTGACCCTGACCCATGCCTTTCCCTATAAGCCTTTTTAGAAAGAGATAGATATGAAGAAAGAAAATCCTGTTTATGTTATTGGACACAAAAATCCTGACACTGATTCCATCGTTTCAGCTATTGCCTATGCGCATTTAAAAAATGAACTCGGCATTAAAGCGATCGCTGGACGTTTAGGCGGTGTGAGCTCCGAGACTGAATATCTTTTAAAACGCTTTGGCTTTGACGAACCCTTAAATATCTTCACTGCCAAAAGTATCATCAAGGAAATCGATATTGACGATGCCTATTTGATCTCTCCGGAATCTACGATCAAAGAAGCCTTGGATCTGATCGCCCTTGGCAATAATCGCTCGATCTTTATTGCCAACAAGGATAAGACGCTGGAAGGGGTTATCGCTACCGATGATTTCACCAAGATCTTTACTTCTTGTGATGATGATCTCATGAAGATGCTCAAGGTGGCGGAGTTTGATGATATCGTCAAAGTCCTGGAGGCGGAAGTCATCCATAGGGAAGATCATTTATTAAGCGATGGGATCGTCGATTTCTTCCCGACTTTTGCGACCAAGATCCACCCTCATTCGATTGTCGTCACTAACAATTCTCCAGAGATCCAAAGATATTGTCTCAATGAAAAAATAGCGCTTTTAGTGATCGTTGGGGAAAGCTGGATCGATGATGTGACGTTAAAGAAAGCCAAAGAGATGCATGTCAGCGTTATTGCCACGAGGCTTTCGCCTTTAAGTGTCTCGCGCCTCATCTATCAAGTCGCCAAGATCACCAAGATCATGACCCCTAAAGAGAAGGTCATCTCTTTTTCGACGCGCGATACCGTTGATGAGGCTGGTTATAAGATGACTAAATCGCGTTATCATGCCTACCCCGTCTTAAATCATCACGGTCAGATCGTCGGTTCGATCGGGCGTTACCATGTTTTAAATTCGAAAAAGAAACAGTTTATCTTAGTTGATCATAACGAACTGGGTCAAAGCTTAAGCGATCTTGATCCTTCGGAGATCATCGAGATCGTCGATCATCATCGTTTTGGCGGCCTTGAAACTAATAATCCCGTTATGATCACCACGATGGTCGTGGGTGCCACAGCGACCATCGTTGCCTATAAGTATTTTGAAAACGAGGTCAAGATCGATCAGAATATGGCCGGTCTTTTATTGGGCGGAATCATTGCCGATACGCTCAATTTCAAGTCGCCGACAACAACTAATATCGATATCGAGATGGCTAAGCGCTTAGAAAAGATGGCAAAAGTATCGATGGAAGAGATCTCAAAGGGCCTTATTAATGCCAGTGAGTCGATCTTGAATAAGCGCAATATCGAGATCGTCTATAATGATTTCAAAGAATTCGAGATCCATAACTTGCGCATTGGTCTTGCCCAGACTCAGATCAAAAACAAGGATGAATTCTACAAGGTCAAGGATAAGATGAGCAACTATCTCGATGAAGTATGCGCCATGCAGAAGTATGATCTTTTAGGTGTCATGTTTACCATGCAAAGCGGTTCAGGATCTTATTTCTTAGAAGCAGGCGAGCATAAAGGAGTGATCGCAAAGGCCTTTAGCGAGATCATGAAAGAAGACAATTATGCCCCGGAAGTCGTTTCGCGTAAAAAACAGGTCCTACCGGCGATCATTGCTTACTTTGAGAAAAACTGATGAAATATTTATTTAAGAATGCTGATATTGTGATCGATCAAAGGCGCCTTTTACATCGAGGTTCGCTTTTGATCGAAGACGATAAGATCCTTGATCACTTCTATGATGGAAGAGAAGTGCTTGGCGCAAGATGTTTTGATCTTCATGGAAGTATCATTATGCCCTTACCTTTAAGCTCTAAAGATCCAGCTTATGTGCTTCATGATAGCTCGATCTTGGATGATGAACTTTTGGGAATGTTATTAAATGACAAAGCGATCTTTTTAAGAAAAGAACATATAAAAAAAGATCTATTGGAATTATTGCTGCGTTTAAAAGACTATCGAAAGCTCATCTATCTTGAAGAAGATTTGAGCCCCTTTATAGGCATGGAAGATATTATGTCGCCCCTCATCTTGGCCTCCATGACCTCTTTGAATGCTCATAAGAAAAATGGTCTATATCGGGGCAGGATAGCGAGTTTTATTCTACTAGAAAAGAATTATCGACCTTTTGGTAAAGTTGTTAAAGGCCGCTTTGAAAGGATACTGTTATGATGATATATGTGCGCGATCTCTTGATCTATTTTGTCTTTTTTGCCTTATCTTTGTATGCTTTAAGTGCAATTGATTTTGCCCGTTTTATGAAAAGGGGAAGGGTCAAGGAGATCCAGATCCTCTATATCTTACTATCAATGGCGCTAGCTTTTCTTGCCGGCAGTTTCCTGATCGGTATCATCAGCAGGGGCTTTTAAAACATTGACTCATAAGGCTCAAACGGAGCTTTTTTAAAGTTTAGGGTAATGAAAACCAGTTTTTATGTCCTCATTATCAAGATAGTGTATAATATTCATGAAATTTAGATTAAATTTCGATCAGGTAAAGATAAGTGAAAAGTGTAATATATGTTATAAAGGAAAATCTCAGCAATATCTATCGGATATTCTGTATTGCTAAATATGAATTATTGGCTGACATGCGCGATTCTAAATTCGGTCTTTTTTGGAATTTTGCCTCACCCGCCATTCAAGTCTTGACCTATTGGCTAGTGTTTGGCATCGGTATGCAAAGAAGGGGTTACGATGGAATACCCTATCTTCCTTGGGCAATAGTTGGTTTTGCAGCTTGGTGGTATATCTCACCATGCATCACCAGCGGCTGTAGCGCCATTTTTTCTAAACAGAATGTCATCACCAAGATGAAATTCCCGGTCAGCGTCTTGCCAGCCACTGTCTGCGTCAAAGAGTTTTTTAATCATCTATGTATGATGGCGATTGCCATTGTAATGTTGTTTTTGTTTGGTTATTTTCCAAATATATATTGGTTAGGTCTAATTTATTATGCTTTCTGCGCTTTTATGTTTGTCGAAGCGCTTGCTTTACTGACCTCGGTCTTAACGATGATGTGGCGCGATGTCAAAAAGCTCGTTACATCTTTGATGCGGATGCTGCTTTATTTATCGCCTGTTTTGTGGCCGGCGGCTTTCAGCGGTTATCCTTTTATGACCTTTATCATGAAGTTAAATCCAGTCTATTATATAGTCCAAGGATATCGCGATTCGATCTTCTTTAATAAGACTTTTCTAGATCATCCGGCAATGACGATCTATTTTTGGGTTGTTGTCGTTGTTTTGTTTTTCTTGGGTTCTAGTCTTATGTATCACTTTAAACATAAGATGGTCGATATGTTGTAGAGGTAAGTATGTCAGATTATGTAGTTAAGCTCGATGGTGTATCTAAGATCTACACTTTAAAACAGAAAGATAAATCAAAAAAGAAGACTTATTTCTACGCCCTCAAGGACATTTCTTTTGAAGTGAAAAAGGGTGACACTGTCGGGATCCTCGGAACTAATGGCTCAGGTAAATCGACTCTATCTTTATTACTGTCAGGAATCAGCGAATACGACGAAGGCACGATGGACATAAGAGGCGAACAGGCCCTTATCTCGATCAATACCGGTCTTAATATGCAGTTGACCGGTGAAGAAAACATTAATGTTAAAGGAGCGCTTTTAGGACTCAGTAAAAAGAAGATCCAAGAGATCAAGGATAAGGTCATCGATTTTGCCGAACTTGGCGATTTCTTATATCAACCAGTCAAGAAGTATTCAAGCGGTATGAAATCCAGGCTTGGTTTTTCCATTTCCTTAGCTCTAGACCCCGACATCATCATCGTCGATGAAGCTTTGTCGGTCGGTGATAAGGGTTTTGCCCAAAAATGTCTGAATCATATGGCAAAGGTTCGTGATGAACAAAATAAGACGATTTTCTTTATTTCACACTCTTTAGGTCAAGTCAGAAATTTCTGCACGACCGGCATGTGGATCGAAGGTGGAAGGCTTAAAGAATTTGGTGAGATCAACGAGGTTTGTGATCACTACGCCGAATACGTCGATGGACTAAATGCCTTAGATGAAAAGACTAAAAAGGCAGCTCTAGATGAAAAGTTTAAGGAGAGAATTCTAGATAAAGCTCCCAGTAGAACTTTCTGGGACATGTTGATCAGATGAGGTAGAACATATGAAAACAGTAATAACATACGGTACCTATGATTTGTTTCACATAGGGCACTTAAATCTGTTAAAAAGAGCCAAAGCTTTAGGAGATTATTTGATCGTTGCCGTATCGAGCGATGACTTCAATAAACAAAAGGGCAAAGTCTGCGAGATAAAAGATACAGATCGCATGGAGATCGTTAAAGCTATCCGCTATGTCGATAAAGTAATTCCTGAAACATCCTGGGACCAAAAGATCGATGATGTCAAAAAATATAACGTCGACGTTTTTGTCATGGGTGACGATTGGAAAGGCAAATTTGATTTTTTAAAGGACTATTGTGAAGTAGTATATCTTCCAAGGACAGAAGGCATCAGTACAACTATGCTTAAAGAGGAAATCGGTAATAAATAGGAGGGATTAAATTGAATATCTTAAAACAGTTGCCAAAATTATTACCAAATAGTCCGTATATGAATCGTATTGCGTATTATCGCTACTATAAAAAAATGGAAGTAGACGAAAATGTTATCCTTTTAGAGTCACAACACGGGGATAACTTAAATGGCAATATTTTTTATTTGCTTAAAGAGCTAAATAAGAATAATTATGGTCTTAAAGTTTATGTCGTTGTTAAGGAGAATAAGATAGATAGTTTTTCTTTGTTGCTTAATGAGTATGGGATCAACAATTTTGAATTTGTCAAAATGTTTTCAAAAAAATATTACAGATTATGTGCCAGTGCGAAGTATTTGGTTAATGACACTAGTTTTTTACCATTTTTCATAAAGAAGAAAGGACAAGTATGTTTAAATACGTGGCACGGTACACCTTTTAAAACGTTAGGGCGAAGTGATAATACTGACTATTATAATTTAGGCAATGTGCAGAGAAATTTCATTTTTTCTGATTATTTGCTTTATCCAAATGAATATACAAAAAAGCGTATGGTCGAAGATTATATGTTAGAAAATACAGCCGAGTCAGAGATAGTTCTTTCTGGATATCCAAGAAATTCGGTCTTTTTTACAGATAATAATAGCTCAAAGCAAAAAATCAAGACTTTTATGGCGCAAAAGAAAGGTGTCAATATCGATAATAAAAAGCTGATAGCTTATATGCCTACATGGCGCGGCAATTTAAGCAACAAGGACGAAGATCAAGAGGATATAACATATAGCATATTGCGCGAAATAGATCGCAAGTTAAGCGATGATCAAATAATGTTTGTTAATTTGCATCCTTTTGTTGCGGACAGTATCAATTATGATGATTTTAAGCATATCTATCCTTTTGTACAAGGAATAGAAACATATGATTTTTTAAATACCTGCGACATACTTGTCACCGATTATTCAAGTGTTTTCTTCGATTTTGCCATTACAAAAAAGAAGATCGTCCTGTTTGCATATGACGAGGAAGAATATTTTAGAGACCGAGGAGTCTATTTTTCATTCAAAGATCTGCCATTTACAATGTGCAAAACGGTCGATGAATTGATGAAAGAGTTGTCTTTGCCCAAGAATTATGATGATGCTCAGTTCATTCAACAGTTTTGTCCCCTCGATAGCATAGATGTGTCTAGAAAACTGCTAGATCTATTTATTCAAGGCAAAAAGTCAGATCTGCAAATAGAAAAAATGAAAGATAACGGCAAAAAGAAAGTATTGATTTATGTTGGAAATCTTGCCAAGAATGGGATAACCTCTGCTGTTATGAGCCTTTTAAGAAATGTGGATCTAGATAAATATAATTACTACATTACTTTTTCAGCACGTCGCATAGAGGGCAATGAAGCTGTAATTAAAAACTTAGATAAAAGAATAAAATATATACCTTTAAGTGGGAAGATGAATGCAACGCTATGGCAGAAATTCGTTTTAAAAGCTTATCGCCGAATGAAGCTTCCCCAATCAACGCTGGAAAACATGTTTGATGAACTCTATCTCCATGAAATAAGAAGATGTTATTATAATGTGTATTTTGACAATGTTGTACAATACAACGGCTATGAGTACAAAAGGCAATTGATGTTTGGACGTTTCAGAGGAAACAAGATCATCTTTGTTCACAACGATATGTTGGGCGAAACCAATACCAAAAATAATCAACACCTTCCAACAATCAGATATGCATATAGTCATTATAATAAAGTAGCTATCGTTTCAGAGGATATCCGAAATTCCACCGTCAAAATCTCAGGCAATCCTGACAATATATATCTTGTTGAGAATACAATTGATTACAAAGGCATTCAAACAAAGGCTAAATTAGATGTGACGTTTGATGATGATACAGAATCTACTATTGCGTTAGATGATCTTAAAGTCATTCTATCATCGCCAAATAAAAAATTTATAACGGTGGGCCGTTTTTCGCCGGAAAAAGGTCATCGACGCCTAATTGATTCTTTTTATAGACTTTGGCAAGAACATAAGGATATTTATTTAATAATTGTCGGCGGGCTAGGTGTTAAGTATCAAGAAACGCTTGAATATGCTAAGAATCTGCCATGCAAAGACCACATTGTTTTGATCAAATCTCTATCTAATCCATATACAGTATTGTCACGTTGCGATTACTTTGTATTATCTTCTTTCTATGAAGGTTTAGGCCTTGTTCTTTTGGAGGCTAATATAGTAGGTCTTCCTATTATGTCGACTGATATAACTGGGCCAAGAAATTTCATGCTAAAAAATGGCGGATATCTTTGCGAGAATAGCGATGAAGGTATTTATGATGGAATGGCAAAAATGCTAAAAGGCGAAATTAAGCCAATCAGCATAAACTATGAAGACTACAATAAAAAAGCGGTCGAGGAGTTTGAGTCTATATTGAATTAGTGTGGTGTAAGGCTTAATGAATGTGAATATTAAGGGAATAATTAAAAATACAGCTAGTAAACTCATTGAAATAGCGTATAAGGCAGTCTATCGTTTTATCGGGATCGATGATAAGACAGTTTTATTTATCGCTTTTCATGGCAAAGGCTATTCTGATTCGCCTAAGGCGATCTATGAAGAGATGCTTAAAGACGAACGCTTTAAAAATTATAAATTTATCTGGGCGATTAAGAACCATAAGAAAAAAGATATAAAAATCGAAGGCGCTAAGATTGTTGAATATTTAAGTATCCCCTACTTTTATTACCTGTCGAAAGCTAAATATTGGATCTTTAATTGTAAGATGCCGGCTTATATCATTAAAAAAGACGAACAGATCTATTTGCAGACCTGGCATGGAACTCCTTTAAAAAGACTGGGGCATGATATCCATGTCGATGAAAAGACCACTTTCTACCGCTCTAAGGTCGATGCAAAGACAATGTATGAATCATATGATATTGATGTCGCACGCTATAACTACATGATCTCGCCTAACCCTTTTTGTACCAAAGTATTTCAATCGGCTTTTGGCATTGACAGAGAGCGCTTGATCGAAACCGGCTATCCACGCAACGATATCATGGTCAATGCGAGTGAAAAAGACAAGCTTGAAATCAAGAAAAGTCTCGGGATTCCTTTAGATAAAAAAGTCATTTTATATGCACCCACTTGGCGTGATAATCAATATGTAAATCGCGGTTATACATTCAAGTTAGAAGTTGATTTCCATAAATGGTACGATTACCTGGGCAATGATTATGTCGTTTTATTTAAACCGCATTATTTAATAATCAATCACTACCAAAATGATGATAGTTTAAAAGGATTTCTATTCAATATAGATGCTAAAGAGGACATTGCCCCGCTTTATTTGATAACTGATATTTTGGTCACGGATTACTCAAGCGTATTCTTTGATTTTAGCGTCATGAAAAAACCAATGTATTTCTATATGTATGATCTTGATGATTATCGCGATGAACTAAGAGGTTTTTATATCGATATCTATAAAGATCTGCCAGGAAAAGTCTACGAGGATGAAGGAACGCTTTTAACGGAGATTCTGCATGGTGTATATGACGGCGAGCGATTAAAGGCATTTAATAACTATTTTAATAAATTTGACGATGGTAAGGCATCAAGGCGTGTTATCGACATTGTGTTTGGAGAAGGGCAATGAAGTTAAAACAATTGGTCTTAGATATTGTACTTCGCATCTGCAATTTTTTTGTTGGATTTATGAAGATCGATCCCAAAAAGATCGCTTTTGTGTCGCTTGAAAGTACAGAGCTTGAGAGCGATATGAAGATGATCTACGATGAACTGAAAAAGCGAGACTATAAATTGGTCAGTGTTTTGACCTCCTTTAAAAACAATGGCCTTTTGATGAATTTCTTATATTTTTTAAATACGATCAAACAGATCTTTGTGATCAATACATCTAAACTTGTGATCATTAGTGACAACAACTATGTCATTTCCAAGTTTAAAAGAGAAGGGGTGACAGTCTTAGAGATCTGGCATGCATCGGGAGCTATTAAAAAGTTCGGCAATGCGATCAAAAGGGCCTACCCGATCCAAAACTATGACTATGTCATCGCAAATGGAACATATTGGAGGAAGCCTTATGCTTTAGCTTTTGGAGTCAGGGAAGAAGATGTTATTATTACCGGTATGCCAAGGCTTGATGAGCTTTTTGATAAAGAAAGACTGAAAGAGGATAAAAAGAAATTACTGAATAAATACGAAGTTTTAAAAGATAAGAAAGTCATTTTATATGCCCCGACCTTCAGAGGCAATGTCTTAGATGGCATTACAAATATAAAAATCGATTTAGAAAAACTTTTGAATCATCTAGGCGATGGTTATGCCATTGTATATAAGCTTCATCCTTTGCAGAAGAATGATTACCAAGGCAATAGTGAGCTGATCATCAATGCCAGCAGAGAGAACCTCTATGATCTATTTGCCCTCAGTGATCTTTTGGTTAGTGATTTTTCGTCTATTATTTTGGACTACAGTCTATTAGACAAAGCGATCTTTTACTATGTCCCAGATCTTGACAACTATTTAAAAGACCGCGGCTGTTTTATTGATTATCAGAATGAAATGAAAGGTTTCATGGCGAAAGAAGAAGGGGAATTAGCTGATTTGATATTGAATCACCCCCGCACTAATGAAGTTTATCTGCGAAATAAATTCTTAGATCATCGCGACGGTCAAAACCTAAGAAGAGTTGTCAATTTAATTGAAGATATCATGTAGATAAGCTGCATGTCACTAGCGTTAAATACGCTAATTAAATCACCATCAGGGGTAATAAAAAACCACTCATTCCATCATCGGGTAAATAATTCTTGCAATATTTATAACCGATTTCATGTTCATCAGTGGTTTCTATATCGTGTAAATCTACTAATTCACCATTTTCCGGTGTTAGCCTAGCGATTTTCAAATATATCTCTGAATGTTTGGCCATCAACGTTGGAATAAAATTTGAAGTCTCCAGTATCGCTTAATAACCCATAAGCATTGCCGTTGCTGTTAGCTCTATATTCCAGTTCTCTTCTAAGAACGTCGGAAAGTCTATGTCGTAGTTCTTCATCAACTCGTTCGTGCGTTTTGAACCAATCGTCTCGTTTAGATAGTTCTCTACCGATTTCTTGTACTCTTCTAAAGTCATCTGTTCCATAATTTACCTCTGTATTTGTATTAGCATTTTTCGATCAGGATCCAACTTCGGATCCATCGAGAAATATCTAGATTAATAATTCAGCAGGTAATTATTAAAACGCAAAAGGGCTTTTGATGCATTTCTAAGCCCTTTTTTCACTGGAAATAAAATATTCGTTAAGCTTTTGTTAAAACAGGTCTGTCATCTTTGTTTGGTGGTAAACTTAGGGCATGAAGATAGATAAAATTTTAAGTCTGATCCTTTTAGTGGTGATCTTACTAAGCTTGTATTTTGAAAATGATCTTCTTTTGATTATGGCGGCTATACTGACAGCTATTTTGGTCATTCTTACTTTTGGTAAAAAAGAGTGATAGTCTTAAATTGAATGTATTGTCAAAGATCTCTTGCAAGTTTAAATAAG
>CALVCF010000061.1 GCA_944325935.1 uncultured Erysipelotrichaceae bacterium
CTTACAGCTTCCTTCAGATTCCACCTCACGATGGACACCCTTGCTGTTCAGCTATACACTTCCCACTATCTGGGCGTGTTCGGGACTTTCACCCGTTAGAGCGCGCTCATGGCGCGCAAACCAAAAATTGAGCTTAGTGACATCACCAAGCTCAATTGCATAACTTAAAATTTTAATGATTTTTATTCTGTCTCTTTTGTGCTTATTTTGAATACTTTTTCTTTAAACCAGCAGCCAAAGCAACACCAATAACCGACACAGATAACAGGCCTCCAACGATAACATATTTATTGCCAGCCTCTGTATCTGGTACTGTTATTGTATCTTCGCCGTTTGTCTTATCGTTATAAGTTAAGACATATGTTGAGAAACGATCGGATGTAAATGTAACATTGCCTTCTTTGTCAACTGTTGTAGGTATTTTTTCTGCAACACCGTTATGGATTCTTACCATCTGATAGTTACGACCTTCTTTCAAAAGATCCAAAGGCATTCTAAAGGTGACTTCGATCGCTTTGTCAAGTTTAGTTAAACTTCCCAACATTGCGTCATCAGTAGAAACTCTCACACTAAAATCATAGTATACATACTCGCCTTCACCAACTATAGCATAGACAAGGTCGCGGTCTTTTGCATCAACATTAACTATTTCTTCAGAATAAAGGTAAGGATAAACTGGTTTCCCTTGTGCGACCGTTTGTCTTATATTGGCAGATGTTTCTTCATCGCAATAAGAATTATCGCCAGCAACAATTTTATCGACAATAGCGGCTGTGTCATTGTTAAACTGCTCTTGATCCTTTAATGACTGATTAACATAAACGTGCGGTCTTGGTGCGTTGGCATCTCGATAAACAGGTAGTGAAGAGCTAGCAAACCCTCCATCCTTATCCCAAACATTAATGACTATCACTCCAATTAAATTTTCCTTATATCCGCTAGCAACAGGATCGGCAAATGTACTAAGAACAACTCTCCAAGAGCTTGCTTGTTTTAAATCGCCGTCTTCTTTATCTATGATCGACTCAACATAATATGATATATTAAGATCCTGGAAATCATATCCTTCAGGAATGCTTAATTCTTTGATATCATCAACAAACTTGATAACTGGATCATTGTTTCCTTCCTTGGCTAAAACATTTATTTTAAGCTCGGCAAGACCATCGATCCCATCATCAGCTTCATCTGGAAGACCATAATAGATAGTCCATACGCCCTTATAAGGGAATGTAACGTAATCACCATCTACAACGGCATCATAGTAAGAGCCAGTATCTGCGCCGATAAAGAAATCAACTTCATCTGTGCAATCGCCTTCATAAATATCCCATGCATTCAAGACATAATCCATAACGTTGATTTTTTGATTGAAATTAACGGTAATTTCATCTTCTGTTAATTCAATTCCTCGATATTCCATGTAATCGTTGCATTCAACGAATAGGCTGCTTTCATTTGGTAAATAATTTAGGTCTACGTTATCGATATTCATTGTAAAACGATAGCACTGTTGATCTCCGTTTTCTAAAGCTGGAATCGTAAGGGTGTAATTCTCAAGAGGGACAACATCCTCTTTATTTATCTCCTGATTTATATCATCGCTGACATTTACGTAACCAACTTTGCCCTCTTTCTTCTCTCCGGCATCATTAAAGAATTCCAAAGTAAGATTAAGCTCGATACCAGGCATAACTTCGATCATGTTTTTGTACTTGTTTCCGAATTGATCGGTCGCCACTACATTGTAGTATTCGAGCTCATCATCTGTTGTTTCTTCACTAGCAACAACAGGCATTGCTATTCCTAGCAATAAGAATAGAGAAAGCAATGACAATACAATTTTTTTCATTTTAGATTTCCTTTCCTCTCGCTCATATACGCTAACTAAATTGTAGTATCTGTTATCGACATTTTTCAAGGAAATGACGAAATTTGTCGTTTAGATGAACGAATCATTTTAGTGGAAATAATCAATTTAAAAAATATAATTATTATGGTTGAAAGGAATTAGTTATGGAAAACTTGCGTGAAATAAAAAAAGATATCTATTTTCTTGGTGGAAGCGATGAACGCTTGGCACTATTTGAAAATATGTTTCCCTTACCAAATGGGGTAAGCTATAACGCCTACCTCATCAATGATGAAAAGACCTGTCTTTTAGATACGGTCGATGAAGCGATCCGCTCCGATTTCTTAGAGAATCTAAAAGCCGCTTTAAAAGGTCGCCGTCTTGATTATCTAGTCGTAAATCATATGGAAGGTGACCATGGCGCCCTGGTCAAGGAACTGGTAGACATGTATCCTGAGATGATCGTCGTCGGTAACCCCAAGACCTTTAACTACATCGAACAATTCTTTGGCCTTGATCTTAGCGAGCGCTCACTTTTAGTCTATGATCACAGCGTTTTAGATCTTGGAAAGCACCAGTTGACCTTCTATATGACTCCCATGGTCCACTGGCCAGAAGTCATGATGACATATGAAACTAGTGAAGGAATCCTCTTTAGCGCTGATGCCTTTGGCAGTTTTGGAGCACATCACGGCAGCATTTTTAGTGACGAAAATGTCATCGATGAAGCTTGGTTTGCTGAAGCTCGACGCTATTATGCCAATATCGTAGGCAAATATGGCCCGCAGGTTTTAGCGGCTTTGAGCAAGCTGAAAGAACTTGATATAAAGATGATCGCACCCTTACATGGTTTGATATGGCGTAAAGACTTATCTCTTTTTATCAATAAATATCAAAGCTGGGCCAGCTATGAGCCTGAAGAAAAGAAAGCGATCATTATCTATGCTTCAATGTATGGCAATACGAAAAAAGCGGCAGATGTTTTAAACTCCTTGTTGAGCGAAAAAGGCCTTCATGGTACCAAAGTCTATGACGTATCAAAAACTCATCTCTCTTATCTGATCGCGGAAAGCTTTAGGGCATCGCACATTATATTGGCCTCGCCTACCTACAACAATGAGATCTATCCCCTTCTATTCAATTACCTGCATGATCTAAAGATGTTGAATCTCCAAAACAGGACCTTTGCCCTTATTGAAAACGGGACCTGGGGTCCCATGAGTGGCCGTTTGATGAAAGAAAAGATCCAAGAGCTTAAAAACTGTGCGATCTTAGAACCAATCGTCACGATCCGCTCATCCTTGAATAAAGATTCTTTAGAAATCTTAAAGACCTTGTCTTACAGTATTCAATATTCAATCGAAACTAAGTAAAGTCCACCGGGCGCCACATTGAGGCGCTCTTTCTTTTTGTCTGGCCTATCAAGACTTTCTTTAATATCGTCAAGGGTCTTTCGTTTTCTTCCAACATCGACAAGATCCCCGATGATCAAACGCACCATATTTCTTAAAAAACCATTGCCCCGGATCTCAAAGATCAAAAGATCTCCCTTAAGCGTCAAAGTAAAATCATAGATCTCTCTTACCTGGTCAGCGATATCTTCTAAAGGGGTCGTATTGTAAGAAGTAAAATCATGTTTTCCCACAAAAAGCTTAAGCGCTTCTTTCATGAGTTCGATGTCTAGATCATAGTGTATTTGTAACGCCCGCTCATTTAAAAAAGGACTTTTTTCGCCGCAGTTGATCAGATAACGGTAAGTCTTGGCTTTAACATTAAAGCGGGCATGGAAACTCTCGTCGACCACTTCGATCTTATTGATATGGATAGCGTTTGGTAGATAGTGGTTAAGGGCGCCCTTTAAGCGATAGGGGTCATATTCTTTTGCATCAAAATGAAAAACCTGACCAAGAGCGTGCACCCCGGCATCGGTCCTAGAAGCCATCACGATTCTGATCTTCACCTGAAAGATCTTCTGTAATGCCTCTTCAATCACATCCTGTATAGCCAAGGCATTGATCTGCGATTGAAAGCCGGCATAATTAGTGCCATCATAGGCTAATTCACACTTATATCTCATATGACAAAAGCCAAGACGATCACCATCGCTAAAACCAAGAAAGATCCCGCCAGCAAGATAAAATCGTTCTTAGTGTATTTAAGCTGTTTATAACGCGTTCTTTCTTCGCCTGGCACATAGCCCCGGGCTTCCATAGCATTAGCCAATTCGTCTGCTCTTTGAAAGGCAACGGAAAATAAGGGAACGATCAAAGAGACGATCGCCATCACTTTCTCTTTAAGCTTGCCCTCTTCAAAGTCGACTCCTCTTGATTTTTGAGAATTCATAATACGCATGGTCTCTTCGATGATCGTAGGAATAAAACGTAAAGCAATCGAGATGATCATGGCTATCTCATGGGTCGGTAGGCCAAATCTTGTAAAAGGGCCTAAGACATATTCAATACCCAGCGTCAGATCTAAGGGCTTGGTGGTAAAAGTCAAAAGCGTAGTGATCATGATCATGAGGATCAGACGCACTGCGATATAGAAGGTCTGAAAAAGGGCATTCGAGTAGACCGTAAGAAAACCGAGATCTAAAAGTAAGACCCCCTCTTTGAACGATAAGATATTGATGATCAAAAGGAAGATCACCATCATCATCATAGGTTTGAAAGAGCGATAAATATAAGAAAACTTGATCTTAGCGATCATTGTTACGATAGATAAGATAATAGCGATCACGATATAGCCATACCAGCCCGCCGGCATGAAGACCGCCACCAACATCACCAGCATCGCCAATATCTTGGCTCGGGGATCTAAATGGTGGATAGGTGAATTTAAGGGTAAGTACTTACCAAAAACGATCTTATTCAAAGTCCACCACCCTTTCGACTAGCTCTTCGATATCTCTTACTTCATCAAGACCCTTAAAACCTTTTTCTTTTAACATATTTCTTAAAGCGACGATCTTGGGTAAGACGATCTTATAAGTATCGATCAATGTTTGATCGCTAAAAAAGTCCTCGCACTTCAGTTTGGCCTTGACTTCGCCGCCGTCTAAAAGGACGACCTCATCGGCAAAATCATAGACGAGCTCGTTATCATGCGTTACGAGGATGATCGTTTTTTGATAATCCTTATTGAGTGTCTTAAAGATGGACATCATTTCGCTGGCACCTTTGGGATCAAGGCCAGCCGTCGGCTCATCCAAGACGATGATCGATGGATCCATTGCCAAAATGCCGGCAATTGCGACCCTTCTTTTTTGCCCGCCGGAGAGGTTTAGGGGCGAGCGCTCATAATAGGACTCATCTAGACCAACTAGTTTTAAAGCTTCTTTTGCTTTTAGCACAGCTTCTTCCTCGCTGGCGCCAAAGTTTTTAGGACCGAAAGAAACATCTTTGATGATCGTCTCTTCAAAAAGTTGGTATTCGCTGAATTGGAAGACCAGACCCACTTTTTGACGCAAGGCCTTTAGATTCGTGTTCTTCTCTTTGGCAATGATCGTGTGATCTAAGATCTTTAAAGATCCCTCACTTGGCAAAAGGAGGGCATTGAGATGTTCGATCATGGTGCTTTTGCCACTGCCGGTCTTTCCGACGATTGCCGTGACAATTCCCTCTTCTATCGCTAGATCGATCTTATTGAGGGCATGATGGGCAAAAGGCATGCCTTCATCATAGACATAACTTAATTCTTTAAATTCAATTGGCATATCGCTTCGACCAGCCCTTCCAGATCCTTGCATTTTTTAATATCTATCCCTTTATTCTTAAAGGCTTCGCTGACCTTAAAAGTGAAGGGAATATCAAGCCCGATCGCTTTAAGCATCTTAAAATTGCTCAAAACACTAAAGGCATCTCCATCTAAAACTTTCTTTCCTTTTTCTAATACGATCACATGATCGCTGTTTAAAGCTTCCTCGATATCATGTGTGATCGAGATGATCGTCATCTTCTCGTTTTTATGCAGATCATAGATGACCTGTTTGATCTCTTCTTTGCCCTGCGGATCGAGCATGCTGGTGGCCTCATCAAAAATAATGACCTTGGGCCCCATTGCTAAGACCCCGGCGATCGCGACCCTTTGTTTCTGCCCGCCCGAGAGATTGTTAGGCTCCTTATCCAAGAATTCTTCCATATGGACAATATGAGCAAAGCGATCGATGATCTCATCCATCTTGCCCGGATCGACCCGATGGTTTTCAAGACCGAAGGCGATATCATCGCGAACTGTCGAACCAATGAATTGATTATCGGGGTTTTGAAAAACGATCCCTAAAGACTGGCGGATCTTGTTGATATTATTGAGGTCGAGTTTGAGATCAAAGATCCTGATCTCTCCTTCTTTGATCATTAAAAGCCCTGCCATTAATTTGGCCAGGGTACTCTTGCCAGAACCATTGTGTCCGATGATAGTAGTATAAGAACCTTCTTCAATCGTTAAGCTCACTCCATCAAGGACCTTGATGCCATCGCCATAAGAAAAACTGAGATCTTTTACACTTATGATATCCATAGCGAGATAATTATACTTAATTTCCCTTAATATTGAAAGAAAAAAGACTTGGCTCTTATTTTAACAGGCCAAAATAAAAGTGCGACTTTTAGGATCGTTTTCCTCTATCGCACTTATCTTTATCTATTTCAGTTCATCGATATATTTAGCGATGCTGTCTTCATCTAAGTGGTAATACTTAAATAAGTCGTCTGACTTGCCGCTGCGACCAAAGACATCGCGCATCCCAAGACTATAGTGCTTACATGCAATTCCATAAGGTGCCAAGCACTCGCTGACCGCCGAGCCAAGCCCGCCGATAACACTGTGTTCTTCTAAGGTCACGATGATATCGTGGTGTTTTGCTACATCGACTAATAAAGCCTCATCTATAGGTTTGATCGTGTTGATGTTGACAATAGTGGGGTCATAGTTCTTAAGCATCGTCGAAACCTTCAACGCCTTTTGGACCATGAGCCCGCAAGCGATGATCGCAAGCTTCATACCAGTCTTTAAGACAATGCCTTTGCCAAATTGATACTGATAGTTTTCATCAAAGACCGCAGCGACATTGGAACGTCCCATCCGCACATAACAGGGTCCGCTGATATCATAAACAGCCTTGATAATGGCCCTTGTCTCAAATTCGTCACTGGGCACAAAGACTTTCATATTAGGTATGGCGCGCATCAGGGCAATATCTTCGATCGCTTGATGGCTGGCACCATCTTCGCCAACGCTAATACCAGCATGAGTCGCACAGACTTTGACATTTAAATTGGGATAGCAAATACTGTTGCGGATCTGCTCAAAAGCCCGCCCAGCTGCAAACATGGCAAAACTTGAAGCATAGACGATCTTGCCGCTGGCAGCAAGTCCGGCAGCTACGCCCATCATATTTGCTTCGGCAATCCCCATATTGAAATGGCGTTCAGGGAAGACCTTCTTGAAGTCAGAAGTCTTGGTGCTCTTGGTCAGGTCGGCATCGAGGACGACCACATTATCTTTTTCTTTACCGAGTTCTACTAAAGCCTTACCGTAAGCTTCTCTTGTCGATGCCATCAGGCCTCACCTCCTAATTCCTGCATTGCTTTTTCGTATTGTTCGCTGTTTGGGGCACTGCCATGCCATGCGTAGTTGTTTTCCATAAAGGAGACGCCCTTTCCCTTGATCGTATGGGCAATGATCATCGTCGGACGGCCCTTTTCAGCCCTAGCCTTATTAAAGGCTTCTTCGATCGCATTAAAATCATG
This sequence comes from uncultured Erysipelotrichaceae bacterium, assembly GCA_944325935.1. Taxonomy (GTDB): domain Bacteria; phylum Bacillota_I; class Bacilli_A; order Erysipelotrichales; family Erysipelotrichaceae; genus JAHHTG01. Next base: position 7,603 of record CALVCF010000061.1, read on the forward strand.
ACCATCGATTTCCAAGACCTTTAAGCCAAAGGCCTCAAACTTTTCTTTGAAGGGTTCCGGTCCGGCTACATCCTTAATATCGCCATCGATCTGCAGATGATTATAATCAAGGATCAAGCAGAGGTTATCAAGCTTGTTGTGGCTGGCGCTCATCAATGCCTCGTATACCTCTCCCTCTTCGCATTCACCATCGCCCAAAAGACAATAGACGCGATCTTCTCTTTTATCTAGCTTGTTCGCGATCGCCATACCTACGGCTGCGGAAATGCCCTGACCCAAAGAACCAGTCGACATATCAACGCCTTCTACATAGTTCATATTGGGATGGCCCTGCAACTTGGAATCGATCTGCCTGAAACCGCAAAGTTCCTTTTGATCCAGTAATCCTTTTTCACAAAGAGCCGCATATAGAAGGGGCGACGCATGACCTTTCGACAAGACAAAGCGATCACGTTTATAAGAGCGTGCATTCTCTTTTGTGATATTCATCTCTTTTAAATAGAGATAGCACACAATATCGCAAGCACTCAAAGAACCACCTGGATGCCCGCTTTGTGCCGTATAGACCATTTCAATAATATTGCGCCGCATGTTAAGGGCGCTTTCTTTTAAATTCATAAGCTCACCTCTTACGCCCATGATATCACAACTGAGACTTTTAGGCATTAAGAATTTTGACTATAATATACCTGGACATTGGAGGTCGATTATGATACGTCTTGTCGCATTTGATATCGATGGAACGCTCTTGCCCTTTGGCGAAAATGAACTTAAAAAAGAACTGCTTGAAGCGATCTTTAGATTAAGGGAAAAAGGTATTAAGACGATCGTGGCTACAGGCCGCTGCTCCTACCTCATCCCCCGCTATATCTTAGACGCTCTGCGATCGGATTACTATATTACGATCAATGGAGCCCTTTTATGCGACCATGATCTTAAAACCTTGGCAATGCACCCGCTGTCACTAGAAGATGTGGAAAAGATCACAACAGAAGCTATTAAAGATGATCTGGCCATGTCATTTAAATTTGAAAGACAGATCGCGGTCTATCATCGCTATAATGACTATTTTAATAATTATACAAGAGGTGTTGGCATTTCCTTGAGCCCAGCAGAACTAAGAAATACCATTATCGATGTAACTAAGGATCATGACTACCATCGCCAAAACAAGACGCTGCCACTGGGCGCCTATGTGATCGGTGAACCAGAAAGAGTGATCAAATTAAAAGACAGACTAACTTTTGTCGATACCATCATGACGGCCTATGGCAATTCCTTTGAGTGCATGCAAAAAGGGGTCTCTAAGGCGACCGGCTTAAAGGATGTCGCCAGGCTTCTAAAGGTCGATCTCAAGGATACGCTGGCCTTTGGAGATGGCGAAAATGATATTGAAATGCTAAAGAGCGCTGGTATTGGCGTCGCAATGGGCAATGCCAGCGATAAAGTCAAAACGAAAGCCGATCTCGTTACTGATGATTGTAAAAGAGATGGCGTCATCAAAGCCCTCAAAAGATTGGAGTTAATTTAATGAAGTACCTTATTGTTTCCGATATTCACGGCTCTTATTCAAGCGCCTTAAAGATCAGCAAGCTCGATGCTGAACAGCATTTTGAAAAGATCATCCTTTTAGGCGATCTGAACTACCATGGTCCGCGTAACGACCTGCCTTTTGACTATGCGCCCAAAAAGGTCATTCCCCTTTTAAACGAATTGTCAGCCAAGATCATTGCTGTCCGTGGCAACTGCGATGCGGAAGTTGAAGAAATGGTCTTTCATTTTGAGCTTCTTTCGACCATTAAGGAATACTATTTCTTTGACCGCCGGGTAATTCTTACACATGGCCATCGCTATGAAGCGAAGGATTTTGTGCTTGGTGAACATGATATCTTTATGTCTGGCCATACCCATATCCCTGTCTTAGAAAAAAACGGGGGCATTATCTTAAACCCAGGATCGATCACCCTGCCCAAAGGCGGTCATCAAAGAAGCTATGCGATCATGTCAGAAACAGGCATCAAGATCTATACGATCGATGATGAAGAATATATGTCTTATGATTTTAAGGAGAATGCATGATCATATTTTTAGATGTCGACGGGACTTTGATCAATTACCACGCCCAAACGCCAGCTAGCGCCAAGCAAGCTGTCTTAAAAGCGCGCCAGAAGAAGCACCTAGTCTTTTTGTGCACCGGCTGTTCGAAGGCGGAGATCGAGCTGCGCGATCTGATGGAAGTTGATGGTTTGATCTTGGCTAATGGCGCCTATATCGAATATAAGGGCGAGATCCTATATCATCATGTGTTAAATAAAGCGCTCGTTAAAGAGATCGTCGACTGGTGCGAAAGCAAAAACATGGGCTTTTATCTTGAGTGCAACAGCGGCATGTACGCCAATAAACAAATGTTGATCGATGGTGAAGAAGTCATGCGAAAATATGCCAAAGGCAAAGGTAAAAGCGATAGTGAAGCAATCAATAGCGCCCAAAACTTTTTAAAGGGCATGATCTTAAAAGATAGGGAAGAGCTGTATCGCGACGATGTCAACAAGATCAGCTTTGTCTTATCAAGCTATGACGACTATCTCTTTATCAAAAATAAATATCAAGACCATGAGGTCAATACCTGGGGCGGACGCATGGAGCTGGCTCTTTTTGGCGATATTGCCCCCTTTGGCACCAACAAGGGCCAGGCGATAAGAATCGTTTTAGATAAGTTAGGCCTAAGCAAAAGTGAAGCGATCTCCTTTGGCGATGCCAAGATCGATCTTTTGATGTTTAAGGAATGCGGCTATAATGTCGCAATGGGCAATGCTTCACAAGATGTTAAAAATGCAGCCAACTTTATTACTAAAGATGTCGATGAAGATGGTCTGTTATTCGCCTTTAAGGAATTAGCACTTATTTAAGAGGATTCGCTAAAAGCTAAACTTACGTTTTAGGGAAATAGCCATAGCGCAAATACAGACCGATCTTTTGAAGCAGGTTTAAACTGTTGAGCCTTACACGTTCCAATTCCATCAGACACTTTAATAAGACAAGATAATCATCTTTTGTTATCTCATGCTCGGAGAAGCGTCTTTTTTCCATGATACTTAACACTTCTTGATCGACATGATCATAGCGCTCTAAGAGTTTATAGATCCTCAATATCTTTTGCCGATAAGGCTGTTTCAAACGATAAAGATGCAAAATGATCAGCGGTAGCGATACAAGCGCTAAAACCAAGACGACTTTTAGAAGATGCCACAAAAGACTAAGATCGAGTTTAAAAGTAGTATCAGCAGGTCCTTGCGGTCGTTCACTTAAAGGATCTTCAGTTGCTGGCTCATCAGGTGTATAAGGATCTTCAGTTGCTGGCTCATCAGGTGTATCTGGATCACTGATCACTTCATTTGGTTCTTCATTACTTGGATCATCATCGATATTATTCAAAAGATCCCTTTGCGGATTGCCTGCTTCAGTGGCTGTAACCTCATAGGGCAGCCATCCTTTATCTTCTTCAAAGATCTCGATCCAGGCATGGGCATTGTCGTTATAGACCGTCGCATATTCACCCTGCCAATCCTTGACAAGATAGCCTTCCACATAACGGGCACTGATCCCCGCCGTCCTTAAAAGCAAGGTCGCGCTGGCGGCAAAATGAACACAATAACCCTCTCCTGAATACAAGAGGAAATTGATGATCGGATCATCGTCTTCCACCACGCGGATTGTTTTAGAATAGCGATAGTTATAGCGCAAAAGATCGATGATCTCATCCTTTAAATGTTCTTTGTCCTCATCATCAGGATCGATCCCATGTTCCAAAAGAAAACGGCGCAAGGGTTCTTGTAGTTCATAGGGCACAGTCAAATAATCTGTGTCAAGCCTCCTATAATAGCTTTCATCGATCATATCAAAATTCATATAAACCGAAGGATCAAAGTGGATCGTGCTGCTTGCATTGCTTGCATAGTAATCAAATACATAATAAAGATCAGCGACATTAGTTTGCGTGATATCGTTAAGACCATAGGGGTGAAGGACAAAAAGTGTCGGCTCTTTTGTGTCTTCGATCGTAAAGCTATAGCTCTTGTCAGTATCGTCCAAGCGATAATAAGCGCTGGCATCAAAGTTAACCATGTTTTGATAGCCGATATTAAAACGATGGGTGGCAAGATCATAGCCCACGGTGGCAAAAGCCTTTAGATAAGTGAATTCATGATCCGAACGAATGGACATGATCGGCTCGTGTGTATCATCGCGCAAAGAGTAATTGCTGATCTCTCCCTCGCTCAAACCCGGACTTAGCAAAGTATCATAAAAAGGCACGCCATTAAGGCTATTAAAATTCCATCCTAAAGTCCCATCATAATTAATGATCCCGCGATCTGGACACTTGCATAGACCCAAATAATGCCTGATGCCTCTTGAGCAGGGGACATCTTTTTCAAAGCGCAAAAGAATGCCATCATCAATTGCCTTTAAGACATCGTAAGACCCCGTATTCGCAAAAATCGTAACGGACAAAATAATAACGCACAAGCTTATGATCAAAAGGCGGCGCTTGATCTTTTCAGGCCTGATCAAAGTCAAAAGGACACAAATTAAATATAAATAGAAGATATAATAAGGGCCTTCATAGCCCAAACTGACCAGCATGCCTAAAACTAGCGCCAACAAGACATATAAGGGAGATGCTAAATAATTCAAAAGATAGCCCACTGCCCCACTTAAAAGGCCAAAGATCAAGACCAAGGCCAAATCATCGCTGATCGTGCGCTCAATATAAGCCATAAAACCCTCTAAGTCAAAGTAGTCAAGAGCTTCATGGACCTCTTTTAAAAGCTCAAGCCTTGTCAAAATGATATAGGCCAAAGCCCCAAGATATAGTCCAAGCAATAATAAACGCAGCTTTTTCGACTTTAGTTCATAGATCAATAAAAACCAGAGATATGAAATAAGAACAGCGGCAAAAAGCCATAAGTAAACATCAAAAGGCATGCTGGAGCGCATTATCAAAAACGCATACAACAAGAGCGCCAAACTCACAAAGACCAGGATCTTTTGAAATATCTTAGGCTGTCTCATATTAGATCCTCATAGACCTCATCAAAGAATTGATACAGCTGGCTGTATTCCTTGATCTCATATTCCTTTTTGGCATGCACGATCAAACTCTCTTTATGGGGGTAGACATATTGTTCAAAAAGATACGATAGCTGACCCAGCTCTTTTAAAACTTCTTGTTTATTCAGATCCATCTTTAGCTCATAGTGATAGAGATGGCGAAAGAAACTGCTGCCTTCTTTAATGATATATTCACCCTTCTTGGCGCTGAGCGAAGGATGGAGATAGCGCATATCATCGCCCTCGACCGCTTTGTGAAAGCCGCTTAATTCGCTGTAATCCTGACCCCGGCTCCATAACTTTTCACTCTCTTCGATCTTAGTCAAAATATCAAGCCCGCACTTTTGTTTTGCGGGATAGACTTTGACCTTGAGCTTTAATTGCGGTTTTAAATGAAAGAAAAAGAAAGAAAAAGGAGAAGACAGACGAACTTTCGCTAAGCTAAATTCGTAATAATCGGCCCGCGCCTTCTTCAAGATGAAAAAATCATCGCTGATCCTTCTTTTTTCCATCTTATCTTCGATCTTAGCACTAATCAAAAGATCATATCGGCAATTTAAAAAATGTTTCCTTTTTAGACCAAAACCCAGCTTGATATCATCATTTTCAAAATAGTGATCCCTGTCGCTTACAAAATGCGGCTCATTTTTAAATATGCCCCACACAAAAAGGATGAGGTCTAGAACTAATAAGACCTCCAAGGTCTTGATCACCACAAAATAGAATTGGTTATCGAGATTGCCATGATAGATAATGATAAACAGGCACAAGACAAGCCACAGCATAAGCTAGCGATCCTTAAGATTGGGTTTAGCGACCGAATTTAGCACTTCATTCAAAATACTGATACGCTCTTTGGATAAAGCACTGTTGTCATGACTCTTTAAGACAAGCCGATGCGAAATGGTACTAATGAAAAGCTCACCGATATCATCGGCCGTAACAAAGTCCCGCTCATACAGGACCGCTCTGGCTTTGGCCAGACGTAATAAAGACAATCCCCCGCGCGGCGATGAGCCAACCAAGACTTTATCATTAGCTCTGGTTGCCTTTATCAAACGGGCGACATAGTCATAGATATCATCATGGACATAGACCTTTCTGACGAAGTCTTGTATTTTGATCAGGTTTTCTTTCATCACCAGCTTTCTAACATGATCAAGAGGATTATCGTGATGGCGGTCCTTTAAAAGCCTTATCTCATCATCGATATCAGGATAACCTAAGCTTAGAACCATCATAAAGCGGTCCATCTGTGATTGCGGCAAGAGATTCGTTCCAGCTGAACCATAGGGATTCTGCGTCGCTAAAACGATAAAGGGTCTTTCTAAGCGATAAGTCTTGGCATCTAGTGTGACTTGCCCCTCTTCCATAACTTCCAATAAGGCGCTTTGGGTCTTGGGTGAAGTCCGATTGATCTCATCCGCCAAAAAGAGATTGGTAAAGATCGGACCCTTTTTTAAACTGAAACTGCCTTCATCTTTATCAAACATCATATAGCCCGTTACATCACTGGGCAAGGTATCGGAGGTGAACTGCTGCCGCTTATAGTCGATATCGAAAAGACGGGCCAAAGCTAGGGCCAGGGTCGTCTTGCCAGTACCAGGCAGATCTTCCAATAAGATATGACCGTCAGCCAAAATACCCACCAGAATCTTTTCTAAGATCTCGTCCTTGCCGACAATGACCTTCTTCAGTTCAGCGATCAATACATCTTTTTGCATAGGGCTTTCTCCTTCACTTTGTTTCCATCTCTAGTTTCAGCAAATATTTTTTGATCTCCATATGATCGCCATCATAACCACCTAAGTTACCATCGCTTTTAATAACGCGATGACAGGGTATGACGATCATCAAAGGGTTGTGTTTAAGAGCTTGCCCTACCGCTTGAAAGGATACGCGCTTATCGCGCTCTTTCGCTATTGCCTTGGCAATGTCTTGATAGGAACACGTCTTCCCATAAGGTATCATGCTGGTCTTAGCTAGTACCGCCTTTTGAAAAGCACTTCCGTTGATCGCATAATCAAAATCGATCTGCCCTCTTTCGCCTTTAAAATAGCGATCTAGAAAATCAAAGACCTTCTTTGCCGTTTTAGAGGGAGTCTTGCAAATTGGAACGTCATCATAACCATGCAAAGTTATCGATACTAATACATCGTCTTTGACTGTGATATGAAGATCTCCAAAAGGTGCATGATACAAAAAGTACTCTTCCATAAAGCCATTATACACTAAAAAACATCCCCATCATACAAGACAAACGAGCAATGATCGAACTATTTTCTAGTACCTGGTGCTACTAAAAACGGAACATGTTGTCTGCCATGCTGAACTTAGCGTTTTTGCCAAAGAAGGGCATTAACGATCTTTCATAGTAAGCACTATTCTATGTGCATTGATTTAATGGCATAATATGAGTAAAATATAGTTAGAATATTACTATTGAATACAAATGGAGGTATGACTATGAATATTCGCCCATCCGCAGCGATCCGCCAGAATTACAACGAGATTGCCGAAATGTGCAGAAAGACCGCAGAGCCGGTATTCCTTACCAAGAATGGCGAGGGAGATTTAGTCGTTATGGATATTGAAACTTACAACCGCAGGGAGAAGATGCTGAAACTCCGTGAGGAACTGCTTGCGGCCCAGGAGGACAGAATGGCGGGAAGAACTGGCTGTACACTTGAAGAACTGGACGCTTATCTTGATGAAGTGATTGCAGAAGTATAGCGTATGGTATCAAACAGCAAGTACAAAGTCATTGTTTCCGACAGAGCAAAAAGAATGTTAGGGACGCACATCCGCTTTATGGCGCAGGTCAATAAAGAGGCAGCAGCGGCAAAGAAAAAAGAGATTATGGCAGCAATGCGCTCTTTAAGGCAGATGCCGCAGCGTTTCCCTTACTTTGAAGAACTGTATATCACGCCCAATAAATATCACAAGATGTTCATTGAGAAGTGGTATCTTGTCCTTTATCAAATCCAAGACGATACGGTCTATGTAGAATATATCCTTGACTGCCGTAAGGATTACAGTTGGCTTATCAAATAACAACAAAATATTAATCGCATCCTGTGCGTTATTATTAGCACTCATTTGATGTGATCGTCGGTCCAGACGAACACTTGCCTTCCTTTAAGATACGATTTAGTTACTTTAAAGTTGTCTTCAATTTTAGAGAGCCCGCGATAGATTTTTCTGATCTTTTGATCATCGTATTCTATCTCGCTTGTAACGATTGAATATTAGCCATCATATAGCGTTTCTTCTTTGGCCAGGTCATAATTGACCGATAGTTCTTTATCAGTCTTTATCTCGCCGTACTGTTCAATTGGAGAAATACGAAGCAAAAACTTATTTCCTCGTTCGTCAGTAACACAGTATTTTTTATCTTCTGACCAACCTTTGTCTATTAATTGCTTTGTAATAAACTCATGCTGTGGCATAGTCTTTCCCCTTCAAATGGTTATGCACTTTACGGAAATTATTATATCAAAAATTATATATCTTACTATTACAGAAAATAGGTGATTACAAAGTCAAAGGGAGACAACTTCCTTAGGAAGTGTCTCCCTTATGGCAACCTCTTTTTGAAATGTCTAAGGTTGATAATCGTGGTCTTTAGTTTGTTATGTATAAATCGTAGCTTTAATAGTTATGCTTGCTTGATCTCAGCCTTTTTAAAAGCTACAAGTCCGCTTTGATCAAGAGCGACCATCACAAGCGGGATCAAAATCAGCTGCAGGATAATACCGGGGATCGCTGTCATCAAGGCGCCTGAAATAAAGGCTTGCCAAGTAAAGACATTGCCAGAAAGCTCTAGCAAAACGATCTCTGCCACACCCCAAATGACTCTGCCTGCAAACATCGCCAAGATCAAACAGCGATATAAGGCTCTGACGCATTGCCATTTAGAATGACGGTAAAGAAAGCCGGCGACCAGACCATAGGTCATGAGTTCAAAGGACATGGCAATGGCGACCGGATAAAAGGGCGGCATCGAAAAGAGCGCACTTCTTAGAAGCGGTAAGGCATAACCTAATAGCGCACCATACTTTTCGCCAAGAATGAGCCCGGCCAAGAAAACAGGAATATGCATCGGCAATAACATATTCCCGATCGTCGGGATCTGGCCGGTAAAAAAGGGCAAGATCAAACCTAAGGCTAAGAAGATTGCTGCCAAAGTCAGATCCTTGATCGTCTTATTCATTATTCATCATCCTTTTTAAAGGGAACGACCCCTTCAACCGCCTCTTTAGCATCAATGACCTGATCATCATGGTCGATATCAACTAAAGTATATAAGTCATTGCCCATACCTAATTCTTTCATATAAGTAAGCTGTCTTAGACCATGCCTTGTAGTCATTCTTTCCACTAAGGCATGATGATCTTCTTCTTTCATCGCAAAGACGCAATCGACACAAGCCTGATCAACAGCCAAGATATCAAGCGAAGCTAAGATACCGACGTTTGGTGTAACAACAGGTTCGGCTGCCACTCCTTCGCAATCGCATGATACAGACATATTGCGCATAACATTGATAAAGACAATATGTTCCCCAAAATGATCACAGACCGCTTTTGCGCTTTCCATCATGCGTTCCATGAATTCTTCTGTCTTGATATCCCACATATCATCACTGCCAGGCGTCGTATGGATCATGGCCTTACCGATTCGGCCGTCAGCGCAACCAATTCCAATGTTTTTGGCACTTCCGCCAAAACCGCCTTGCGTATGACCTTTGAAGTGCGTCAATACTAACATCGAATCATAATTAGTGATATTCTTGCCCATTGTCATGTGGTCAAACCACTTACCATCTTTGACAGGAAGATCGACTGTACCGTCTTCATCCATGATATCGACATCACAGAAAGTCCAGCCATTGACCTTTAAGGTCTCGCGATGCTTCTCAGTCGTATAGCGATCGCCCTCGTAGTAAGTATTAGTCTCCACGATCTTAGCTTCTGGAAGATCCTTCTTTACTAAATTTTCGACCCAGGGACGTGGGATGATATTTGGTCCATGTTTCTCGCCAGTATGCAGTTTGATCGCCACTTTGCCAGTCAGCTTTTCTTGAACCCGCTGATAGATCTTTTCAAGACCCGCGCTTGATAGGTCACGCGTAAAGTAAACGATCGATTTTTCGCCATTTCTTTCATTATAAGGTACATAGACATCGCCATTTGTACCAGGAACTTTTTCTTTTGACATAATGTTAACTCCTCCTAGTGTTATCATAATCCAAAAAAGAAAGGCTTAAAATATACTAATTTTTAATATACTATATACTTATAGTTTATATAAAAGGAGAAGCGAAGATGTATGACAAGCGCCTAGACACCTTTCTTGAAGTATGCAATACCCAAAGCTTTAATACCGCCAGCGAAAGATTGTATATTTCACCTTCCGCTATCAAAAAACAGATCGACCTTTTAGAAAGAGAGCTCGGCTTTAAGCTATTTAAGCGCTCTAAAAAGGGCGTGAGCTTAACTTTATCGGGCCAGAGTTTTTATAAGGACACTTTAAAGCTCATTAAACTTTCAAACGATGCCCAAAGAAGAGCATTTCTGATCGCTCAAAAAGAGCGCTACACGATCAAGGTGGGATCGTCATTACTTTTTTCTTCTAATGAGCTTTTAAAAGCCTGGTCAAAGATCGCTTTTAGGTATCCCAAGTTTGAGATCGATGTCGTGCCCTTTGAAGATGACTATAATGGCCCCTATTCGATCATCGAAAATATCTCAAAGCGTTTTGATTTGATGGTTGGAGCTTGTGCATCGCTCAACTGGTATAACAAGTTAGAATTCCTTAATCTTTTAGATCTCGACTTCTGTTTATCGATCCCCTTGCGTCACCCCTTAAGCAAAAAAGAAAAACTGAAGCTTATAGATCTAAAGGGTGAAAGGATCATGTTAGTGAAGAAGGGGGATAGCGAAGTGATCGATAAGATCCGTGTCTACCTTAAAGAAAAATATCCCGAAATCGAGATCGTCGACACCAGCTTTTACTATGACATCGATACCTTCAACTATTGTGAACATCACGGCGTCACACTTTTATCCTTAAAGATCTGGGAGAATATCCACCCGCTTTTTAAGACCTTAAAGATCGATCTGCCCTTTAAGATGCCCTATGGACTTTTATATGATAAAAATGCCCCGGATGGGGTAAAAGAAT